>CATPCK010000085.1 GCA_955652655.1 uncultured Ktedonobacteraceae bacterium
AACATGCACATGGCGTTAACTAATTATTTAGCGTTCTGATACAGGCTCAGTTGTTGCCGGACGGACGAGGACAGCTTGCGTCACCGCATCACCAACGGCATAGGTCTGAGCTCCGACGCGTACCGTGTAGACCCCGCCATAGGGTGCGACTGCCTCCACCTGTATCAGGGCTCCGGGAATGAGTCCCAGAGAGGCCAGATAGCGCAGCAGGTCAGGTTTTTCATCACTCACCCGTTGCACGATAACCTGTTGCCCTGGTAATACCGTCGAGAGCGGCTGACTACTTGGAACGACGACCCCGCCTACATTGTCGGGGATGGGATCACCGTGAGGATCTTCACCTGGGTGCCCCAGCAGTGTATCCACACGATCCACAAACGCGTCCGAAATGGCATGCTCGACCTGTTCCGCCTCCGCATCGACCTCCTCTAAGGGAAAACCCATAACGCGGACGAGGAAGAGTTCCAGCAAGCGATGACGGCGAACGAGCTCAGTAGCCATTGCCTGGCCTGTTTCGGTCAGCTCAACGCCATGATAGGGGGTATAACGAACGTATCCGCGATCAGCCAACCACTTGAAGAGTTGCGTGACGGTGGCGTCGCTGAGTTGCCCTGTCGGTTCCAGGGATTGCAAACGTTCCTTCATAACAGAAGTGGTAATGGACTCGCCACGCTCGCGCAGTTTGTAACAGAGCTTCAAGCAGTCAATGGCGCGAATCGGCAAGGTACGGAGTTCAGGTGACATTACATGACCTCATCTATTTTCAAAAGCTGCAAAAGCTTTTTTTAGATTTCTAAAAAGATATTACCAAAATTGATAATAAATCGTCAAGAGGGCGACCACAAGGGTCGCCCCTACAATGGACGATGGGCCTGAGCAGCGGCTTTGTAGCATTGCAAGGGCGATCCTTGTGGATGATATTTTTATGTCCATTTCCTCTTTCTGCATTCACGTAATGTTTATCTGATCAAAATATGACAATAGATGTCAAGTAGTGGCATGTATACTTAAAGTACTGAATCGGATGATACATTGTTTACCAACGGAGGTATATATGCAGTATGGTTTTGTTTTTCCGAATGGTGATGTGCACTCAATTGCTGAAATGGCCGCTGAGGCGGAGGAGGCGGGATGGGATGGTGTTTTTATCCCTGATTGCATTTACATAGATAGCGAAAGCGATCACAAAATGCCGGGATTTGATCCATGGATTGTGCTGGCGGCAATGGCTATGCGTACCAAGCGCGTGCGTATTGGCACAATGCTGACGGCGCCCTCGCGGCGACGTCCCTGGAAGTTGGCGCGAGAGACGGCGACACTGGACCAGCTTTCTAATGGTCGGCTTGTCCTCCCGGTCGGGCTAGGCGCACTTGACGACGCGGGGTTTACGAGGGTAGGAGAGGTGATTGACCGCAAGACGAGGGCGCAGATGCTTGATGAGAGCCTGGAGATACTGGCCGGGTTATGGAGCGGACAGACATTCAGCTTCAAAGGCGAACATTACAGCGTGAAAAATTTGACTTTCTTGCCGCCGCCTGTCCAGTCACCTAGAATCCCTATCTGGGTGGTTGGCGCGTGGCCGAGAATGAAATCGATGCGACGTGTCCTGCGCTGGGATGGTTTGCTACCAAATATGTTGAATGCCGATGGATCAATCGCCGAGATCACCCCTGCTGATTTACGGGATATGAAGCGATTTATCGATGAACAGCGCACGGAGACGACGCCATTCGATATTATATGGGAGGGGAGGACGCCCGGAGAGGACCGGGAGAAAGCAGCAGCAATAGTGAGGCCGTGGGCGGAGGAGGGCGCTACCTGGTGGATGGAGGCCATGTGGACTGCGCCCAATGGGCCAGACGATGTACGCAAACGTGTCAGGCAGGGACCTCCACGTATCGTTTGATCAACACCTGCGATGGTGTAAGACGAAACCTCGCCATGGATGGTTTACGTGGGGGGGCCGATCAATCGGCTGTGGGCGCGGTAAACCGGCCCCTACGGATGACCGGATGTTGTTGTGTTGCCTAGCAAGACTTGCACCCCAATTATTTTGGACGAGCAAACACAAAAGACTAGGTTCACTCCTACAAAAACACAAGAAGAAATACCTTCAAGCTCTATCCTGTTCAAGTAAACTTCCTCATAGGAGGCTTGATCAACCTCCTATGAACTGGCTTTTGAACAAGCGTGAGAGATCACGGACGGGAAGGTATATTCAATGTTACATGTCATGCTCGACCTCTATGGATGCAACGCCAAACTTCTGGCAAATGAAGCGTTACTACGACAAGTGCTGGATGAATATCCCAACCGTATCGGTATGGAAAAAGCAAGCCCGGTCGAACTGCGTGATATTAAAACGAGCAATCCCCTGGATGATGGCTTTTCTGGCTTTGTGATCATCGCCACGAGTCACGTGAGCCTGCATGCCTGGCCCCCCTACGGCATGGTCAATATCGACATTTTCTCTTGCGAGGATTTCGATGTGCATGAAACTGTCAACTTTGCGCAAATGATGTTTCAAACGGACGATATCGAGGTACAGGCAGTTGAACGCGCGCTGCGTTCTCCTCGTTTACCATCGAAAAGGCATGGCAGAGATACTATGGCAGGATACCCTAGAGGACGGTGTGCATGAAAGTCAAAATAGTGCCTTGTCTGTTCTTTCTGCTCAATACATTCCTTTTCGCGACGTATTATTCTGTCTCAAAAGAAGCGCTCGGGCGCATCTAGCCAATCATTTTCTCTTTTTTTGAGATGGTTACGCTGCTGCCAGCAGGAATCTGTATCCTTATCCTGACGCGAAAAGACGTGAGCAAGGCGCTGGTAAAGCGGGGTGTATTGATCGGAAGCTTGTTGTGCCTGGCCCTATTTACTATTGCGATAGCGCTGAAATATAGCAGCGCCACGAGTACCGCTTTTTTCCCTTCTTTAAACGGCCTGCTGGCGGCGCTTATTGCCTGGCTCTTTTTCCGTCAACCTATCGGCAAAGTCACCTGGTTCGCCGGCTCGATCTCAGTAATCGGAACCGTGCTGCTCATTAGTAACTCATCGATGGGTGGTTTGAGGGGCATGTCTATTGCTTTTCTGGGAGGGCTGTTTTTTACCTGTTACGTGTTCCTGGCTGATCATCAACAGCAGGAAGACAATGCACCGTGGCCTCTCTTTGGAATAGAGCTTGTCACCATGGCAGGCTGGTCCATGCTCATCGCCTTATTGTTCGGCGATTGGCAGTCGTTCCATCCCTCCTTTCCAAAGGATATCTGGGTGATACTCTATGTAGCAGGAGCGACGACATTCCTGCCCACCTTGATTACGGTGTTGATGCAAAAATATGTTTCTCCGGTCACCGTTTCCTTTATCTACATTCTTGAACCGATCCTGGGAGCGATCGTTGCGAACATGTACTTGCATGAAATGCTGCCAATTCAGGGCTATCTCGGAGGGGGCCTGGTGGTTGTAGGAACGATCATTCATACGTGGGGCGTGTCGTGGCGTTCGTCAAAGGGGCGCTCTTTCGAGAGTGCGTTTACGTTGATAGATCAGCGTATCCATCGCTCTTTCATCAGCCTGGTGAGTTATCCTCTGCTTTTGCTCGGTATCAGTTTTGTGCTCCTCTACCGGTTTGGCGGCTTTCCACCAGCTGCCTGGTTTGAATTGTATCGAATCTGGCCAAACCTCTCCACCCTTTTACAACAAGGAAACAGCACATTTGTGGTTCTGCTGTTTGTTCAGGCCATTTGCTGGTTTATTGCCTGGGTGACATTCGGTACAATGGTGATTTTGACAATCTACCATATCGTATCCAGCGCGATCTCTCGCAAGGAGAAACCTAGAGCACAACAGTTTCCACAGCATCCCGGCGCTTCGTTAAGCGCTCCTTCTTCCATGCGCGTGGGGAAAAAGAGAGAAAGCATCAACGCGACAACACAGAGCAAGAGCTCGACACTTTCTCTCCTGGACGAATTAGTCTCTTAGAGAAACCTGTCTTCATCCCTCTGCTTTTCAACTTGTTTGGGCTGATTTGTTTGCGTGGGAACGGTCAAAGGCTTTCGCGGGGTGTTTGACGCTGCCTGGGACGTTCCTCCCGATTGCGACGAATATAGATGCGTCACCGGACGCGGTGTGACCGGCTGACTTAATGGCTGGTGCGTCAATGGTTGAGTAACGGGGTGGAGACCTGCCGAGAGCATATCTATACGCATCGAGCGCAAGAGACGGTGAATCTCTATAAGCTCCCTACAAGAATCTGGAATGACGAGCCGCTCACCCTTCCAATGATTATCGAGAGCATTACACAAATCGCCGAGGGCAGTCACCAAATGCTGAGCGTGGACGCTTGTCTGCCATAATCGTATTAAACGTTCCGCCATGAGATTCAGGCTGGCCGCGAGGGGTAGCAAGGCGCCGCTGGTCAAACGAGCTCGGGCACGCACATTGCCATTGGCCAGATTTGCCTGTACATCTTTGAGGTGTTCGATGCCGTGCTCTAATTCAGCATTATGGATGGCCATAATGCGCGATTGCTCTTCGATGCGCTGATTTGCCACCTGCAGGTCTTCGAGAGCTTCTGCTTGCTGCCTCGTTAAGCGCGCATTATCGAGCAAGGTTAACACCTGTCGTACTACCACCAGACCCACGACACCTAACGTTGCAAGAAGAAGCACTGGCCGGATTGCCAGTTGATTGCTATCAGAAGAGAGCACATTGAGCGACAGGACAAAAAACAGGAAGGATAACAGCAGATAAGGCATATATTGAGGAAGGCCAAAACTGACTTGTTCGGCTTGATCTCTAACACGCTGTTCAATAACTTCTTTAGGCGTCACCGGCAGGTAACGACGCAAAAAGGCTGCAACGCCAATCGTCATCATGCCAAACGGCCAGCCCAGGTCAATCCACGTCGCCTCCACATAGGTACCCGCATTTTGTTGGATATTGAAGAGGAAGTCGGAGAAGACGAAGAAGCATAAACCCAGCCCGATGACAAGGAGACTGACACGGCGAGCTGTAGCCTGATACGCTCGTCCCTGGCCACGCAGTAGCAGGAACATGACACAGCTGAGCAGCGCTGTATCTGCGATGGGATAATAGAGACCCAGGAACTTGGCAACATTAGCTTCGCCGGGAGCCTGAGCTAAAGAGCCCAACAGCAAATACCAGGCAATGGCGAGAATAGATCCCATGGAGATCAGGCTATCCAGCAGTATTAAGAGTCGTCTGCGTCCTGCACCGGAGGGCGGCTGCAACAACAGGCCTGCGAAAACCAGGAGAGGAAAGCTGAAATAGCCAATATCCGCCATCGATGGAAACGGAGTCTGCCCAATAGACATGTAGTAACGCCAGATGCAATCCCCAAATCCCCACATAATGACACCGAATCCGATGAGTGTCCAGGCTAAGCGTTCATTCCTTAGCCAGGGTTCGGTAGCTTCTTTTCTTTGTGTAGGAAGGATAGCGCTGATGAGAGCCAGGAATCCTCCAATGAAGGCACCAATTAAAGGAGAAAACTGCCCTACGCGCAAGGCAATTGTGCTGCCTCCAATGTGGAAAACCACAATGATCAGCATAAATATGCCTATCCAGGCCACTGACCTTACGCCAAAACGAGCTGTTGAATTCATACATTGTCTCCTGCGCTTGTGGGAATAGGAATTTTGCCAACATACACTTTAAGAGAAAGGTTTGGAATTGCAGCAGAACGGAGGTCGCGTTGGATGAGCGCGATCACCCATATTGCAATGGGTTTTCT
>CATPCK010000086.1 GCA_955652655.1 uncultured Ktedonobacteraceae bacterium
GCAGTGTTCTCTCTTTCCGCTACTCCTATTATAGGGTGTGACGAATAACTGTCAAGAAAGGTATAATATAATGAGGAAAGCGGGGATTATTGATGGAATTGGGGAAAAGGCATTTCTCCAAGAAATAGAAAGAAAAGGGTTCCTGGTTTGCCATCATTGGACAGAAACTTTTGATGGGCTTTCGACGTGTACATAGCAAAGTATGTATCCTGGCAAGGTATGTATCTTTGTGTGCATGGTTTTTTTTACTGCTTTCGCTATAAAGGTTTGCCCGTAGGAAGCTCGCTTTGCGCGTATACTGTAACTGAGATACATACATAGGAGGTAACCGCATGGCAGATCAGCAGCACGTCTTTCTGATCACGCAAGGTCCGCTCTTCTGGAATCAATGGCGAAAAGAGCATGCTGACGTTCAGCCGGACCTGAGCGAGGCAGACCTCATTGACGCAGACCTGGTTGGAATAAACTTGAGCGGGACAGACCTGACCGGGGCAAACCTTAAGAGAGCAAATCTCAGGCGAGCAGACCTCCGCTGGACAGACCTCACCAGGGCGGTACTTATCGAGGCGAACCTCACGGGAGCGTGCTGTACCGAAGCCAACCTCATCATGTCAGACCTCACGGAAGCCAACCTCACGAAGGCAAGCCTTTCGAGAGCAAGCCTCTATGGAGCAAAGTTAAGGGAAGCAGATCTCAGGGGAGCAAATCTAAGCGAAGTAGACCTCTACATGGCGGATCTCCGGGAAGCGGATCTCCGGGGAGCAAATTTCTACATGGCAGACCTGCGGGAAGCGGACCTTACGGGAGCGAGGCTCATGAGAGCAAACATGTACGGGGCAAAACGCTTGAAGGTTGTCTTCAGCAAAGTAAACAGTGCTGATGAAGATGAATAGGGATTTGACCAGGTCCCATGAAGCTGCGTTTATCCTGTTGTTTGCCATTGTTTTTCTCCTTGTCTAGCTTGCCATCGAATCGGCAATAGTCATTCACCACCGCTCACAAAGATCACATGTCTTCATCAACTCAACACGATTTTCTTCTTGGTATAGTGGTCTAGATGTCTTGACAAACTTTCCAGGAGCAGCTATAGTATTCACATGAACTCCGCCGGGTGTTATCGGTAGGGCGGGGGGTACTCTCACCCTTAGCTGCTAAGCACTTGCGCTAGAAAGGGGGTTGAACCACTAACGAGTATTCAAACACAGCGAATCTTCAGATAATCGCCGGCAAGGATGCCTGAATCATTTTTCAGCTACACAAACAAGGAGATGTCTACCTTACTAATGCTGGCAAAGAGGTAGACGATGAAGAATTGTTCCATCTTTATCTCATGAGGAGAGGAGAATTTGCGATGAGTACTGCTAACACGTCGTCCCCCACTGGGAAAACAGTTACCTCCCCCAGCGGTTTTGATCGCGTACTTGGGGCTTTACAGAGCCTTGGGCGATCACTGATGCTTCCAATTGCCGTGCTGCCTGCCGCCGGGCTGCTTTTGCGGCTGGGCCAACCGGACCTGTTGAACCTCACCTGGATGGCAAACGCGGGAGGTGCTATCTTTTCCAATCTGCCGATGATTTTCGCCATTGGTATCGCTGTAGGCCTTACTGGCGGAGAAGGAGCGGCAGCGCTTGCAGCCCTGGTAGGATTTTTAGTCTTCGCTTATACTTTCACCACGATCTATGCTCCCGCTAATATCGCGAACCCGCTCACTGTTATAGGCGGCTCTATGGACGTGCTGGCAGGCCTCCTCGTTGGGTTGGTTGCGACCGGTCTTTACCGCCGCTTCTACGACATTCGCCTACCAGATTACCTGGCCTTCTTTGGCGGGAAGCGGTTCGTCCCCATCGTCACCTCTCTCGCCACGCTGATACTTGGTGTTATTTTCGGCTTGATCTGGTCCCCAATCCAAACTGGGATCAACGCACTGGGGACGGGAATCGCAACACTCGGGCCTGCCGGGCCGGGAATCTATGGGTTCCTGAATCGCCTGCTTATCCCTCTAGGCCTGCACCACGTACTCAACACCTACGTCTGGCTCCAGTACGGCAACTACACTGGACCACACGGAGTCGTGCATGGTGACCTGACGCGCTACTTCGCGGGCGATCCCACGGCTGGAGGCTTCATGGCAGGATTCTTTCCCATCATGATGTTCGGCTTGCCCGCGGCATGCTTTGCTATGATCCGCCACGCACGCTTCTCCAAGGTGGCCGCTGGCATCCTGATCTCGGCGGCACTTACATCCTTCCTTACCGGCGTCACCGAACCCATCGAGTTCGCCTTTATCTTCGTTGCCCCTCTTCTCTTTGTCGTTCACGCCATTCTGACGGGGACCGCGCTGGCGGTATGCTACATCCTCAATATCAAGATAGGCTTTTCCTTCTCCGCAGGGCTCTTCGACTATGTGATCAACTTCAGTAAGTCGAACACGACCGGTGCGTTGTTACTCATTGTCGTTGGGTTGGTCTACGCCGTCCTGTACTACTTCATATTCAGCTTTTTCATCACCCGCTTCGACCTGGCGACTCCTGGCCGCGGTGAAGCCTCGACAGGGCTGAGTGCCGACTGGATTCTGCCCGAAAGCCAGCGCGGTCCAAAGGTCCCGAAGGGTGCGAAGGCGACTGCGGCGACCACGACGGAAAGCCCTGCGAAGGAGGACCGCGACGACGTACTGGCTCGAGAGGTACTCGCGGCACTCGGTGGCAAGGCGAATGTGCAGAGCGTGGAGGGCTGTATCACGCGCTTGCGGCTCTTCGTCAACGATCCTGAACAGATCGACGATGTACGCCTCAAAAGCCTTGGCGCCTCAGGTGTGATCAAGCGTGGCAAGATCGCCCAGGTCGTGATGGGAACACAATCTGACCGTATTGCCAGCCGCATGAATCGTCTCCTGAAAGCCCACAGCGCTGACGACATGGTCGCACCGGAAAGCGAGAAGGTAGAGGAGTAAGTATGGCAAAGATAAACGTTCTTGCCCCGCTCGATGGCACGGTTGTCGACCTGGAAAGCGTCCCTGACGAAGTCTTCGCACAGAAGATGGCGGGCGATGGTGTGGCTATTGACCCATCGGGACAGGTTGTCGTAGCACCTATGACAGGCGACCTGGTCAAACTGTTTCCGGGTGGGCACGCCTTTGGGATTTCTACTGGTGACGGCGTTGAGCTTATCGTGCATATTGGGCTTGACACGATCGAACTCAAAGGCGAGGGCTTCGAGAACATCGCCACCGAGGGCCAGGCGGTTCAAGCTGGAACCCCAATCGTCCGCTTTGATCGCGCAACGATCGAACGCCTGGGCAAGGTGATACTCAGTCCAGTCGTTTCAAGCGGTGCCGGGACAATCGTGAGCCGTGCCAGTGGAACAGTGCGGGCCGGGCAAGACGTGCTCTTTGTCCTGGAAGTGTGATATATCTATCCCGGTATTTCGGAGATGGATGTCTGGGAAAGTAACGGGCGATCCGTAGGGACAGGGGCGGTCGGGCTGCCTGTAGAGTTGAGCAGGCAGGGCAGCGGGAACTGGGGCGACGCAAGCGCCCCACCCCGCATCGTCCCTGCCTCCGTTTACACGAGCAGGTTTTTTGGGGCAGATCGTCGCATTCGTAGGGGCGGGGGTGGAATGGATGTAGGGAGGGGACGCTTGCGTCGCCCTGGGAGGAGGGGGAAAGTGCTCACAGGGACAGGACGAGGGCGACGCAAGCGTCCCAACCCCACACAACCCAACCCCCGCCCCTACGGGTACGAAGTCGCTTCCGAGGCGATGATACACCATGCCTACCCTCGTGGTCGCCCGCATTCCCCATTCCTTCACACATGGATGAGCCTGGTTCCTACCCAGGTCATCATGAACAACCTTTGACCAGGTTTGTATGCTACATGCGATACAAGTGAAACAAATGAAACAAGTGAAACAAGTGAAACAAGTGAAACAAATAGCAAGCAGAGCTTGTTTCAAAAAACCTATCAGTGAAAGCCCTTCCCCCGCCTCTATGGGATCAAAGGAGCAGATATAATGGAACGAACGGTCACGCTTGGGAGCAAGTCGGGATTGCACGCCCGCCCGGCCGCTGTCTTCGTACAGAATGCGAAGGGATTTCAGAGCCAGATTACATTGTCAAAAAATGATAAGACGGCCAACGGGAAGTCTATTCTCTCCGTCCTTACCCTTGGTGCCGAACAAGGCGACCAGGTCGTTCTCAAGGTCGATGGAGACGATGCTCAATTCGCTATCGACAAGCTGGTGCCGCTCCTTGAGGGAGACCTGGGATGAAAGTTCTACACGGAATACCGGCAGCACCTGGACTGGCCATCGGCACTGCGCATATAATCCGTCCTGTCCCACCGATCAATGTCACAGCGCAGCGGACAACGGACTCTTCAATAGAGGTAGCACGACTTGAACGGGCGATTGGACAGGCGATTGGCCGCCTGGATGCACTGCGGAGCACAGCAAGTGGATCGACGGCTGACATACTCGAAGCACAGCGGGAGATGCTTGACGATCCCGAGTTAAAACAAGGGGCTGATGCCCTGATCGTCTCTGGTTTTACTGCTGAGGCTGCAATCACGCGTGTCGCGACTGATTACGCGGTACAACTAGCGGAACTTCCCGACCCCTACCTGGCGGCTCGCGCGGAGGATGTGCGTGAGGCCGGGAGACGTATCGTGGCAGAGCTGCAGGGGATATCGCTAGAAATACGCATCGATCGTGCCGCGATTCTTGTCGCGCAAGACCTTGCTCCTGCCGAAACGGTTGGACTGGATGCCGCTCTCCTACAGGCAGTCGTCACGGAGACGGGATCGGCGACGGGGCACCTTGCAATCGTGGCACAGGGTATGGGCATTCCGGCTGTGGTTGGCGCGGATGGTGCGCTAGCCCAGATCGACGAGGGCACGATACTCATCGTTGATGGAGACCGTGGGGCGGTGACAATTGCTCCCGACGAGGTGAGCCGCACCGAAGCGGAGGCGCGCCTGGCGGCAGCACAGCGTGACAAGAGAGATTTGGAGGTCTACCGGGAGCGCCCAGGCATGACTGCTGACGGGGTCGGGATAGAGGTGTTTGCTAATATCGGGTCGCTTGCCGAAGCGCACAAAGCGGTTGAGATGGGAGCCGAGGGGGTCGGCCTGTTCCGCACGGAATTGATTGCCGCACACGGTCTCCCTTCAGAGGAGGCGCAGCGTGCTATCTATGAGGAGGTGGCTGCCGTCCTGCAGCGGCCCCTGATTGTAAGAACCTTTGACATCGGAGGCGACAAACCAGTTCCAGGGCTGGATATACCGGCGGAAGCGAACCCCTTTCTGGGTTGGCGTGGCATCCGTCTATCCCTTGATCGACCGGAAGAAGTCTTCCTGCCCCAGATACGCGCCCTCCTTCGCGCCGCCGCTACCCACGACCTGCGCATCATGTTGCCTATGGTGACCGTGCCACAGGAGGTGGAGGAGGCACGTACATGGATCGATCAGGCTATAAAGAGCCTGGAACGCGAGGGACAGCAAGTACGTAGCGTGCCGGTGGGGATTATGGTCGAGACGCCTGCGGCAGCGGTGACACTCGATCGATTCAAGGGGCTGATAGACTTTGCCTCGATTGGGACGAATGACCTGGTACAGTACACGTATGCCGTCGACCGTACGAATGCGCATGTGCGGGAGCGCGCAAAGCCGTTAGGAACGGCAACGCTGCGTCTCGTCTCGCAGATCTGCCGCCCAGGTGTGCCAGTTGCCGTGTGCGGGCAACTGGCCGGCGATGCGAATGCAATTCCGCTACTGGTGGGGCTCGGTGTCCGTGAACTTTCTGTCGCCCCGGCGCGCATCCCCGCGGTCAAACGTGTACTCTCCAGCTTGACGCTCGCCGAGATGCAAGCACAGGCCCAACAAGCTTTAGAGGAGTCATGAATGGAGCATTGATGACGGCAGGGTCAGGGAGAAGTTGCGGATACTGTAGCAGGAGAGAGATTTTTTAACGAGGTGAGTTATTGAATGTTGAATGATACTACACCGGACATAGGGGCGCAGCCATTGCAAATACTGGTGGCAGGAAAGCTCTACGCACCCGAAGAGATGCCGGGACCAGTCGCTGTTGTGCTTGAGGGCACAACGATCCGTGACGTCTGGCGAGGAACTGATGCCGCCTCTGCCAGGCAGCGTTCAGCCGAGCAAATGCCAGGCTCAACGGTGGAAGTGATTGATCTTGGTTCCTTGTGCCTGGCTCCTGGCTTCATTGATCTCCACACCCACGGTTATGATGGGCATGATGTGACCACTGGCTCACAAGAGGAGATAGAAGCGATGGCTCGTGAGCTTCCTCGAACCGGGGTGACATCTTTCTTTCCCACTATTGCGACACTCGACCGGTCGGAAACGGTACAGCAGGTGCTGCGAGTCGTTGATGCCGCAGAAAACCAAGTAGATACTGTGGCCGCCGAGATATTGGGTTTGCGCCTGGAAGGTCCATTTATTAGCCGGACGAAGAAGGGGGCACAATACGAACCAGGGATCCGTCTACCTGATCCTGCTGAAATGGAGGAACTGGCAACAGCCGGTCGTGGATGGGTCCGCATCGTTGATTACGCACCAGAAGAAGATGAGGAAGCTCGTTTCCTGGCCACGCTTGTCCGACTTGGTATTCTGGCGTGCCTTGGCCACACGGCTGCAACTTACGAGCAGGCCATTAGAGCCATTAATGGAGGGGTTCGCCATTCGACGCATATCTTCAATGCCATGTCGGCGCTCGATCACCGTGCACCTGGAGTAGCAGGAGCCCTGCTGACTGATCACCGAGCGACGGTAGAGATTATCGCCGATGGCATTCATGTGCATCCCGCGGTGACCAGGCTGGTCATTGCTGCTCGCGGATCGCGAGATGTCGCACTCGTTACCGATGCTGTTGCGCCAGCGGGGCTGCCCGAGGGGGATTACAACTTCGTGGGACGAAAGATCTCCGTGTGTGATGGGGCAGTACGAATGACCAACGGATCACTCGCCGGGAGCATTCTGACACTCGAACAGGCGGTGAGGAATATCATGGCCTTTACGGGTCTCGGATGGTCTGAGGCAATCAGTATGGCAACACACGTACCGGCCAGGATTGCCGGCGTTGCGCTTCGCAAAGGAAGCATTGCACCTGGAGCGGATGCTGACCTGGTGGCCCTGGACAGCCAGGGTTTGGTGCAACGTACGTGGGTACGTGGCCTCCTGGCTTTTGACATCCTCCCAATGGCTAAAGCCAGGGGGTATTTCGGCGCGAAAGAGATAAACGGAAATTAAGGAACCTGGGCAGGGGGGAGACAAGAGCAGGGCGACCGCTATAGGAACCAGGGCGACCACAAGGGATCGCCTCTTCGCGCCAACGGAAGGTGGGGGTCAGGGCAGGGGCAAGCCCTGCCCGTACATTTCATATGGCGGCGGCGTAAATAGCCAGCATATTATGGTTTTGTCCCCCAAATGGTCATATAGTGCCACATGCCACAAAAATCAGCGGCTTGCATTTCGGTGAGCATCTGCCGGTATAAGTGGTCCGCTTCCTCCTCCCCCCCATACCTTGGAACCTTGGCTTGATTTGTTCGTATTGTATGGTAGCGAGATGAGCACATAACAAGGAGTATAAAGATGAGAGAGAAGAAATCAGCATTCCGAAAAACGCTCGCATGGGCTTCCGTTGCATATGGAGCGTTTACCGCTCTTTCTGTCATTGTTCCTATCGTCTTGGATAGGGTCTGGAATAAATCAAGTGACGACTCCCTAAGGCTAAAGCCGAGGGCTTCTCAGGATTGCTCCTGAAGGCTCCGTCCGAGCCGATGTTCGGTACAATCTCGATGGAAGGTGGTGAACGCTGTCCATGTCAACGATTGGCACACGAGACGTTTGGTACGCTAGTGCTTTTACCCTGGCGAACGATTGAGCCAGGAACCAGCAAACACTATTTGGTTGTCTGTGTGCATTGGGTGCCTGCCCTGGGGTCAAGCCTTACGGTCTTACGGCTCCCACGAGAACATGGAAAGTATACCATAGCATGCCGTCAATGTCAAGTAAATGGGCGTGTGGAGCGGATTTACCCCACCTATCACGCCCCGAAAGGAGCGGCTCTTACATCCCCGTGGCTGAAGCCAGAAGTCTTACGGGCCGGTTTGATAAATCATAGGTACATATCACCCGCTCGAACTTCCCCTAAAAGTACCTCTCTCTTGTGTATTGATACAACATGAACTACATTTATACTCATATCTACTGCTGTGAGAGTGACAGGTGAATCAGTGCATCCTATTTTCGGAGGATCATTATGCATGGTCTGATCTTCGTGACGTGGGAGAAATATTTAACTGAACGCTTTGGATCTGGATTCCTGAGCGCATATCGAGGGGCGATTGGAGAAGCCATCGCAAACGCTCCTCTCGCCAGTAGGCTGTACGATGATGCCACTTTACTAGCAGGAGTCGGTGCTGCAAGTAAGATCTCAGGGCTTTCAGCCGATACTTTGTTGCGCGAGTATGGGCGCTATTTTATCATCAATGGGTTAACAAGCCATTTGTGTACCTACGTCCTTTCGCAGGTTCATAGTGGGCGCGATCTCTTACTGACCATGCGCGATGTCCACGCACGTTTACGCCGTACAGAGGAAGGATTAACACCCCCGCTTTTCAACTACGAGCTCTCGTCTCATCCAAACGAAGTTGTACTCCTCTATGATAGTCCGCGAAAGGTCTGCGATGTTCTCTGGGGAGCCATCGAAGGAGCGGCAGAACGCTATGGGGAGCATGTACACATCGTTGAGGAGACCTGCATGAAGCAAGGGGCATCATTCTGCCGTTTGATTGCCCGTTTCTCTCCACCGCAGGCAAGCAAACAACGGCACCTCCAAGTACACGCGCAAGTGACTCGCCAGCAGACGCAAAAGGAGTTTGCCGAGATAGTCCTGGACTTTCTTCCTGAGGGCGGACGCGGACCGACAGGAAGTGTCACTTTAGCCGACCTGCAGAAAATTCTCCTGATGCACCGGCAGATGAGCGCGCATTACCTTCGCCCTGCCGTGCTCCTGGAGGCTCTTCAGCATCTCCAATTTGCGGGCTACGTTGCCAGCACCGCCAATCAACCGGGGGATGATTTGACACGCCGTCGCTACTGGCGTGTGCGAGTATTCTGGGAATAAAATAATGTGCAGGTGGGACTTTTACATCGCCCTGCCTGATTATGAAATAGTCTCGCTTCGCTTCTGTGTTTCCTGTACTATTGAGCCATAGGCCTTCTGCAAATAAGCTTCTAGTTTGCTCCAATCGCCCTCAACGTCGGTCGAAGTCCTAGTGGTAATGAGATCAACCGTATTGGCAGCAAGCAAACGCCATTCTGCCGATTCACGTGCCTGTTCAGAGGTCAATCCGAAAAGGGCGCTGTGCAACGCTATCAACGTTTGTAACAATTCCTCTTTTTCTCCTTTCCCTGATAAACGTCTGTGAACGTCAAAGTACTGGAACTCCAGGGAGGCTACTCGTTTCACATCGTAATGCAGCCCAGAATAGCGGCGTGCTACACCGTAGAACTTTTCAAGATACGCCAGCACCTTGTGTTCATCATGCTCAACCGGTACCCAGGCCAGCGATGCACGCGTCGTGTAGTAGGCTGCTACCAGCGACTGTGGGAAGGGAATATGAAATTGCTCCTGACAGAGGAATACAAGCAGGCGCAGCATTTTTAACCATTTGCGATCATAGTAGGCCTTCCACCCGGCAGCTTCGAAATAGGCCACACGCTCTGGTTGCAGAGTAAATGTCCTTGCCATGTTGTTTCTGTCTCCTTCCTTATTCACCAGGCGTATTATAGCACAGCTTGATAGGTAGTAAACGAACGCAGCTGGTTTGCTGTATATATAAGTAGGTTACGAGAGAACGCGCACGAGGGATTACAAAATTCTTTCACAAAACGACAGGTGCTTTGTTGTAGTTGTATTAGCTGTATTTTTCGTGTACACTATCCTTTAGTACATCAATCTCTGAACATGTGATATTTTAACTTGCCTGAACCATGTCGTCAGTAAATAACCCTTAAGGAGCAAGTTGCCATGGGAACATTTCTCTTCACAATGGTATTTCTTGGCTTGCTCATTGTTGGGGGCATTGTCATAAGTTTGCGTATCAATGCTCACCGCTTTCTGGGAAGAGGCCGTTTCAGACGTGTACGACGCTTGCGCAAACTTAAACCTATGCCCGATGGCACGACGGTTGAAGAAACCATTGTAGAAACCACTGAAGAAGAGTTGCCTGTCGAAGAAGAATCCTAGAGCCAATCCAACGAGACGCAAAGAGGACAAAAACAAGACAAGGCGGAGAACAGACCTCTGCCTTGTCTTTTGATGTTGATTTGTTTTGTGCGGTGAAGCAATGTCTAGTGCGAGGATGGGGTTCCCGAACGAAAGGAGCACCCTCCCTTTTATGACAATGAGAGAAGCACGCGGGTGTTAGTTGCGTTCGACTCTGACTTTGTCATAGCAGGGGCTGCAATAGACGGGGCGGTCATTCTTGGGCAAGAATGGGACTTGCGTCTCAACACCACACTCGGCACAAATGACCGTGTGCATTTCGCGTGGGGCGCGCTCGCCAGAACGTCCACCCGTGGCAGACGCGCTACGGCGTGCAGCGCGGCAGGATGGACAACGACCAGGCTGATTCACCAGACCTTTTTGCTGGTAAAACTCTTGTTCACCTGCGGTGAATACGAAATCGTTTCCGCACTCACGGCACCTGAGGGTTTTGTCTTCGAAGTTCAACTAGGGACCTCCTTGTGATATGTTGGTATTCCTTCCATTTCAGGTCCATATCCTTGCAGATGTCACCAGTCGCCTACTCCCTTTACCAGCGAGGGACTGGACGGATAACCTGGACGAGCCATCAATATAGGAATCATGTGCGAGAAGTGTCACAGTGTTTTATTTACATTTCTCGCTAGAGTCTCCTGACTCTGTAATTGCCCCCTACATGTGTTGCGAGACCGACCGAGATAATCAAGGATACCGAAAGGAAGCATACATCATTCATGTGTGTTTTGCAAGAGTTTTTGGGACTATTTGTTGTTTCTTTGCGAAATTTATGTTTTTTTTATGTTTATTCTTTACATTGTGCGAAGTATTTGTATGGATAGTGCATATGTGTTGCTTGCATAGTGGGCTTTTCTGTGCTATCTTGCAGGCATCGTTCATTGTATTTGGTTTTTTCCTCTTAATTGTGGGCTCGCGACAAGTCGCTCGCTAAAGGATTATAGGTGTCGAATTGGCTGTTCATGGCGAAGCCATGAACAGCCAATTCGACACAAGAGATAGAAATATATGTTTTCGGGTTCTTTTTCTTTTGCTATTGATGCGGAATGTTCTGATACGTGGGCACGGGCGGGCACGATCCACACGCCTCATGGTACTATTCGCACGCCTATTTTTATGCCGGTGGGGACTCAGGCGACGGTGAAGAGTGTTTCACCGGAGGAGTTGCGGGCGGCGGGGACGCAGATTATTCTCGCGAATACCTATCACTTGATGTTGCGACCTGGCTCGGAACTGGTTGCTTCGTTCGGCGGGCTGCACTCTTTTATGCACTGGGATGGTCCGATTTTGACCGATAGCGGCGGCTTTCAGGTGTTTAGCCTGGGTCACTTGCGCAAGCTGAGTGAAGAGGGGGCAGCCTTCAAGTCGCATCTCGATGGGTCGCCACATTTGCTGACGCCGGAGAGTGTTATGCGCATCGAGGCCGAGCTGGGCGCGGATATCATTCTACCCCTGGATATCTGTGCCGCTTATCCCTGTTCATATCTCGAGGCGAAGGAGGCGATGGAGCGCACACACCGCTGGGCCGAGCGGGCGCTGATTGCCAAAGAGGACTATCGACCGGAGCAGGCGCTTTTTGGTATTGTGCATGGGGCGTTTGATGCCGAGCTACGCAGGGAAAGCGCTCACTTTGTGGGGAGCCTGCCCTTTCCCGGCCTCTCGATTGGTGGCTTGTCGGTTGGTGAGCCTAAGCAGTTGATGTGGGAGATGTTGCGTGAAGTTACCCCGGCCCTGCCGCGAGAGAAGCCGCGCCACCTGTTGGGCGTGGGTTCACCGGAAGACTTTGTGGTCGGTGTTGGGCTGGGCATGGATATGTTTGATTGTGTGCTGCCGACGCGCGTGGCGCGACATGGCGGACTTTTTACGCCTGAGGGGCGCTTCAATATCAAATCCGCGCGCTTCCGAACTGAGCGCGGCCCCGTTGAGGAGGGCTGCGATTGTTATACGTGCCAGAATTATAGCGCCGCCTATGTGCATCACCTGGCGCGGACGGAGGAGCAGCTCTATTTTCGGTTGGGCACTATACACAATATACGTTTTATGCTGCGCCTGGCCGGGCAGCTGCGCGAGACTATCATTGCTGGCACTTACGCTGCGTTCCGTGACGATTTTATCGCGAGATACAAGCCTGCCCCGGAAAAGATACGGGAGGAGCAGCGCGTAAAATGGAAGGTGGCACGGACGCGGATTGTATAACTATAATAGAGGGGTGGGGGCTTTCAAGACTTTGTTGGCGAATGACAGTTCACAGAATTATCTGTTCTTGGAGCCGGAGAACGAGGAATGCACGAACGATATCGTTTTATTGATACGCAGGTACAGGATGCTGCTTTGAATATGGCGATTGACGAGGCTGTGCACACCCATCATCTGCGCGGTGATGTGCCGCCGACGCTGCGTGTGTTTCGTTGGAAACAGCCGTCGATCAGCCTGGGGCGCTTTCAGAGTGTTGAGCGCGAGATTGAGAGTGATCGGTGCCAGCAGCTTGGGGTCGCCCTGGTGCGCCGTCCTACGGGTGGCCGCGCCGTTTACCACCGCGATGAGTTTACCTAC
>CATPCK010000087.1 GCA_955652655.1 uncultured Ktedonobacteraceae bacterium
ACACATATCCCGCTGAGCGACCTGTCGCGAAGCCGCAATCAAAAAGAGCCAATTAGTGAGATATAATAACAGAACAAAAGCCCTGTTTATATAAATATAGGAAGGACGAATAAAACGCATGACAACAGATGCAACCAGAGCCTATCGCAACCGCGTCGGGCTGGTAGCCGAGATACCCAACTTTCCCGGTCCCTGGCATGAAGTCATGGAGAAAGTCAAAATCGCTGACGAGCTGGGCTATGACTCCGTCTGGCTAGCAGAGTCGTGGGGCTACGAACTGTTCACCTCGATGGCCGACCTCGTGCGAGTCACCAAACGCACCAAAATTGGAGCCGGTATCGCCAATATTTATTCTCGTACCCCTGCCTTACTGGCCAGCACCGTCGCGACACTGGACGAACGCTCCAATGGCCGCATCATCCTTGGCCTTGGCCCATCAGGAGCAAATGTCATCGAGCACTGGCATGGTGTGCCCTTTCAAAAACCCGTGAAGCGTACCCGCGAGTACGTCGATATCATCAGAATGATCCTGCGCAGCGAACGGCTAGTCTACCACGGCGAATTCTTCAATCTCGAGCGCGGCTTCAAGCTTCGTTTCACACCCTTGCGCCCCGACCTGCCCATCTACATCGCGGCCTTGGGACCCAAAAATGTGTTGCAATCCGGTGAAATTGCTGATGGCGTGTTGCCCATCCACTGGCCTGGAGATAAATGGGGCGAAATGCGCGAGACGTTAGATGAGGGAGCGCGTATAGCTGGACGGCCTCAGCATAGCGCCGCCATCGCTCCCATCATCACCAGCGTCATCCTGGACGAGAAAGCCAATGAGAACGACCGTGCAGCTGCGCGCCTCTTTGCCGCCACACCCCTGGCCTTCTATATTGGCAGAATGGGTGTCTATTATGCAGAGATGCTCACCCGTCACGGCTATGGTGCGGAGGTCGCAGTCGTGCAGGAAGCCTGGAAACACAAGGATAAAAACCCCGCCGCAGCTGTCTCCCCCGCGCTATTGGATGCCACCTCCATTATCGGCACTCCCAGGGAGGTAGTGGCAAAGCTCGATCAATGGGCCGCTTCTGGTGTCGATGAGCCGCTGCTCGGCATGCCTGGAGGCTCGGTCGACGAAGTCGGAGGCAAACTCTCCGCGCTGATGGACGCGTTGAAAGCATAACGCTCAGCAAACTCATCCGCGTGTTTGAGCCGCTTGCCAATGGCTGGATGGTCGTGGAACAGAAACTCAATCAGCGGTGACGGTTCAATATCGGACAGGTTCTGGTTGGCCAGCCGGATCATCGCGCTCTTGAATGCCCCGACCATCTTCGTCGCTTGCAGCGCGTACTCGTCGGCCTGGGACTCGATGACCCGGCTCAAGCCATTGCTAATCGGCAATACGATCAGCCCGAAGACAGCGGTCAGCAGGAAGACATAGGGCATCGTGGCAACATCGCTTAAACTCAGGTAGTAGTGCTGCGTCTCAACTGCCCAATGCAGGGCAAGGTTGAGCAGGTACAGGCTGCCAAGCGTCAGCACCGATTGACTGATAATCAATTTCCAAAGGTCGTGGTGAACATGGTGACCGAGCTCATGAGCCAGTACAACCTCGATCTCGTCAGGTGTGTAGCGATCCAGCATCGTATCGCCCAGCACAATGCGCCGTGTATTGCCCAGCCCCATCAACGCGGCATTCGCGGCAGTCGTTTTGCTGCTCAAGTGCATCGTGAAGACGCCGCGTACACGCGTATGTGAGCGCTCCGCCAGCGCCAGCAGCCGCTGTGTCAACTCCCCCTCTTGCAGCGGCGTGAACTTGTAGAAAAGCGGCAAAATCAGCACAGGTGCAAGATTCGCCATCACCACGCTAAAGAAGAGCAGGATTATCGCCACCCACAGCCACCAGGTCTGAGGCTGCACCGCCAGCAGCAGATAGATCAACTCAATGACCAGCGCCTCCATGACCAGCCCCAATATCAGCCCCTTGAACAGGTCGATCAGCCAGCTCCGCAGCGTCATAGTAGAGAGACCATAACGATGTGGTAGCACAAATCCCCCATAATAAGCTAGCGGAGACGTGATCACCTGGTAACCCAGCATCAATACCAAAAAGTAAACAAGGACCTGCCAGGGATACCAGCCCGTAACAGGTTGCCACGCCAGTGATTGCAGCCAATTGCGCAGCGCGATACCCAGCCCGCTCCAAAAAACAAAGATAATCCCAACAGCGGCTATACCCATATCTATATAGCTCAGGCGCCGCCGCTTACGCGCATACTCCCGTGCCTTCCCCTGCCGATCTTCATCGACCTCTATAGTATTCGATTGCTGATTAACTGTATCCATACCCGTGCTTTCCAATAATCAATATTGCTAACGATTACCTTTATTGTACCACTTAAAGAACAAGAGTTAGAAAGAACAAATGCAACGCGGCGGCATTGACCCGACCAGGGTCGCCGCATTAAAAGCATCCAATGCAGACGATTGCCTGGAAGCATCAGTCGTATCAACAGGCCCGGCCCATTTCAGCCCAAACTGATTCTGGCTATTGCGATTGTTTGCCCAGATTGAATCAGCGTTTTTGACGATAAACTGTTGGTACCGCTCGTAAAAAGATGCGTCCTTGTTTTTTTCTCTCAGGGTGCGACAGAGATACCCTAGATTACGCATAAAGATTCCCTTAAATTGCGTTCCATTGCCATCACATCCATTATCTGCTTCACAAGGCTCAGTCAAAATACCGTTTTCATTCACAAGCGTTGTTATAGCCGCATCCGCAATCGTCTGGGCTAGTTGCAGAAAATGAGCCGCATCAGTCTCACCGCTGCCCTGCTTTATCTTGTATATTTCCACTAGCGCACCCAGAATAACGCCCTGATTGTACGTCCATGGAGGTTTCCCATCGTTTTGGCAGGCATCATTCAGGCCATTATTCACGAGGCTCTGAGCATTGAGCATACCGCTTTTTTGGAACCAGTCCCACTCCTTGTGCGTCCACTCAAGGTACATTGCATCAGCCGCACGGTCAAACAAGCGAGCCGCAACGGTCAAAAAGAGCTCGTTCTGAATGGCAGCTTTATACGTTCGATCCTTTTTCCACCACAATCCTCCTCCACATACATCGTCCCACCCCTTGCACATATCCTCAAAGATCGTCTCAGCCGAGGCTAAATAACGCTCGTCCTGCGTCAAATCATATGCCTTGATCCACGCCAGCGCCCACCATCCTTCATCGTCATAGTAATTGCTAAAAAATTTGTTCTTCACGTTTCTCTCATAGGTATTAGTAATAACGCTGGCAGAGAAATTCGTGCCCGTCAGAAGAGCATGGTCTATCAATGCCTCAATAGCATTGGCCGCGTTCCACCAGCCCATACTATCCCAGAG
>CATPCK010000088.1 GCA_955652655.1 uncultured Ktedonobacteraceae bacterium
AGCCCGTAGTGGTGCGGACGTGGCACTTGTCTTGCCACCTTTCTATTACAAAGGCCGTATGGACTCCCAGGCACTGCTGGCGCATTACCGGCATGTCGCTGACAACAGCCCGCTGCCACTGGTTTTTTATAACATGCCAGGGAATACCGCAGGTATTGACCTTGACGCCGCCACTATTTGTTCTCTTGCCCAACATCCCAACATCAGTGGTGTAAAGGATAGCGCGGGGAACATGGCAAAGTTAGCGCAGATCGTCGCCGCGACCTCGGGTGCTGGAGAACGGGAAAAAGTTTTCAGCGTCTTTGCCGGAAGCGCGGGCTATCTCCTGCCGGCGCTTGTTGCCGGCGCGGTGGGAGCAGTGGCCGCACTGGCCAATATCTTTCCCCACGAGGTCTGTCGCGTGCAGGAACTCTTTCTTGCCGGGCGATTGGAAGAGGCAAGAAGCTTACAGGCAAGACTTGTTCCCGCCAATACTGCTGTCACCACCACCTACAGTGTGGCTGGTCTGAAGGCCGCACTCGAAATAAAGGCGGGCTATGGCGGCCCTCCACGCGCGCCATTACAACCATTGTCCGCGGAAGAACGTAGACATCTTGCGACAATACTTGATCGTGTACACCAGAGCGTGGAGAGGTGATACCATGCCGTTAGATGTGGAACTGTACCGCCGAACAGTGTATGAACCCATGGGCGGGAGTCCCGCGAAAAAGTTTCGCCGTATCAGCGTGCTCGATGTCCAACCAGAAGACGCAACTCATACGCTCGTCTTTGTGCACGGTTATGGTGGAAGCGCGCTACAATGGCTCTATCAGCTCCGCTTCTTCGGTCTGACTATGCGCGTTATTGCTCCTGATTTGCGTGGACATGGGCTCAGCGATGATCCGGCATCCCTTCCATATAGTATGAATGGCCTCGTAGATGACCTGGAAGTGGTACTGGACGCACTTGAGGTGGAGCGGCCTTTTACTTTGATCGCACACTCCTTTGGCGGGGCGATTGCTACCGAGTTTACCCTGCGTCGTCCGGGAGATGTACGGGGACTTGTTTTAATTGGTGTGCCGAACCGCTTTATAGTACGTCCAGTATTACGCCGGCTGATGACTATCCCCGATCCCATTTTTAGCCGCGTGGCAAAAACGGTGGGTGTTGCCCTCTATGCTTCGCAACGTACGCTCAAAGGGATGCATGACCGGGTCATGTTTCCCTGGCGCGGCAGTGGACGGCTGGAACAATTGCGCGTTCCCACACTCGTTATCCTTGGCCATCGTGACACCGTCTTCCTACGTGAGCATTACGAAGATGTGCCGCGCAGTATCCCTCACGCACAGCAAGTCGTTATCTCCGTTTCCGCGCACCTTGTGCAGTTGGAGCGTCCAGACGCCGTGAACAGAGCGATACGCCGCTTTATCGAAGCGAAAAAGCGGGATGCTAAAGTGGAGAAGCAGCTCATTATTGAAAGGAGTGCCGCCCAGGCAGCGCGCCTTGCTGAAATGCCATGGCTGCAATACTACGATAGAGATGTACCACATACTATCGCACCCTCCAAACAACTCCTTCATGAAATGCTGAGCAATGCCGCTCATGACTTTCCAGATCGTCCTGCCATCATTTTTTTCGGACAAAAGATACGTTATGCCGAGCTAGAACTGTTGAGTAATCGTTTTGCCCATGTCCTGCAAGGATTAGGAGTACAGGTTGGCGATCGAGTTGCGGTTTTGTTGCCAAATGTTCCCCAGTGTGTGGTAGCTTTTTATGGCACGCTCAAGGCTGGAGCGGTTCTCGTACTAGGCAGCCCACTCTCTAACGAAGAGGAGATTGCTTACCAACTGCGTGACTCAGGGGCTTCGGTGTTACTGACGCTGGCATCCTATCGCGCGATGGTTGCGAGGATCTGCGCCGATACAGCTATTAAACAGATCATCTTCACTGATGTGCGTGAATACCTGCCCATGCGCCAGCGTATACTGATTGCCAGCCTGCTCGAGGAGAGCGAGCCAGTTGGAGTAGGCATGACGAAGTCTCACGACAATCTCGCAGAAGTTGTGAGTGGTGAACACACGGAAAATGGCTCAGCATCAACAGTACCTGCGGCAGGAATACCACCCTCGCCAGCGCAAAAATTGCCGTATCGCGAATACTCGTTCCAGCAACTGCTACACAGCCATAGCTCAGTTCCTTTGTATAGTGGGACAAGCTCGGATGACCTGGCATTGCTGCAATATACGTCTGGGACGACCGATATGCCCAAGGGAGTGATGCTCTCTCACGGCAACCTGGTGGTCAATGTTGTGCAGACGCGTCACTGGATACAGGATGCCAGGAGAGGGCGAGAGGTTGTGCTCGGCGTTTTACCGCTTTCGCATTCCTACGGTATTACCGATTGTATGAATTTCTCGGTGGCAATGGCCGGTTCACTGGTACTGTTACCAACGAGACGGACGGAGCCGATTCTGAAAGCCATTAAAGAGCATCATCCCAGCATTTTCCCGGGGGTTCCCGCGCTATATCTGGCGATTACTAACTATCCCAGGGTGCGCTCGTATGGTGTCTCGGCTATACGAGTTTGTATCAGTGGTTCAGCCCCTTTACCGGTTGAGGTGCAGGAGGCATTTGAAAAGCTCACGCGCGGTCATCTTGTAGAAGGGTATGGGTTAACGGAGGCCTCTCCTGGGACGCACTCAAACCCGCTGAAAGGGGAGAGACGTGTAGGGAGTATCGGCATACCACTGCCAGGCACCAGCGCGCGCATCGTTGATCTCAAGACCGGAGAGCCGCTTTCTCCTGGAGAAGTGGGCGAACTGATTATTCGTGGGCCACAGGTCATGCAGGGGTATTGGAACCTGCCCAAAGAGACAAACGAGGTACTGAAGGACGGGTGGCTGCATACTGGTGATCTTGCGAGTATGGACGAAGATGGTTTCTTTACTATTGTCGATCGCAAGAAGGACCTTATTCTGGCGGGAGCTTATAATATCTATCCGCGCGATGTTGAAGAGGTGCTCTATGAGCATCCTAAAGTATTGGAGGCTGCCGTTGTCAGCACACCTGCGGAGGGAAATGGTGCCAGTTCACCTTTCATCAAAGCGGTGGTCGTACTCAAACGCGGTGAAAAAGCTACGGCTGATGAGTTACTGGCGCTTTGTCGTGAGCGACTGGACACGTATAAAGTGCCGGCGAAGATTGAGTTTCGTTCTGAGCTGCCAAAGAATATGGTGGGTAAAGTTTTGCGGCGCTTGCTTATCGAAGCGTAAGAATTTTATGTGTGGAATGAATTGGCCCCGGCTCTGCCGGGGCCAATTCATCCCACACAAAGATGATTTAGGGGTAGACTGATTATTGTGCTATGGCCGGTTGATATCCATGAAAGCGAGGGCTGGCGGCTGCGTCAGATGTATGCCTGCTGTAGTGACAGTGAAATTGGCGACATCCGCAAGCTTAGCATCGCTACAATTGGATTGAATACACCAGTACAATTCAACTGTTCCCTGGGTTGCAACATTGTATTCGGCTGAGAGATAGCCGAGGAAGTTTGCTTTGACGGTGAGAGCCTTGCTGGAGAAGGCGTATTTCCCATTGGCATACCACTTACCCAGTACATAGCCATCCGGCGCGTTCGCATCTATTTTAAAGGTGGCATAGATGGTCTGTTTCGTGACAAATGTGCTTGTTACTTTGGTAGGGCTGTAGTTGCTATCGACGGCACTCGACATTTGTGCATTGGTAATGATGCCGGCGGCGGCGGGATCAACAGTGAGACCCGATGGGCTGGTGTTTCCCGAGGTAGATGTCGTGGGTGTGGTATTTGTCGACGTGGTGGGCGTCGTATTCGCTGCGGATGTGCTCGTCGCAGCGGCGGCTGTGGAAGTGGCATTTGCGGAGATTACTGCGTTGCTGGTTTGTTTTATACCCTGGTAGACAGCGAAAGAGATGGCAGCACAGGCAACGATGAGTACGAGGGCGATGATGCCAAGAATCAAGCCGAGTCTGCTGCGTCGCTTGGGCGGTTGTTGGGGGGGGCCATACATTCCCCCTTGCTGTGGCGGCGGAACGACATAGCCACCCTGTTGCTGGGGAGGAGCTCCGTAGTAGTTTTGCTGCTGGGAGGACGCAGGTGCATTGTAGGAAGGTGTTTCATAGGGATTGGGCGGCGGAGGTGGCGTCCCATAACCTGGGGAGCCGTAGGCAGTTGATGGAGGTGGCGTTCCACCGTATGGCTGTGCGGGCATGGTCGGATCAAGTTGTGGTGAGCTGCCAGGACCGGCTTGTGGTACGGCAACTGTAGGATCATATTGTGGTGAACTGCCCGGTCTGCCTGCATTATATGGGGTAGGCGTGCCACATAAAGGACAGGCTGTTGCGCCTTGTGGGAGATTTGCACCACACGTAGTACAATTCATTATGAGTCCTCCTCAAAAAGTTTGCTAGTCTCGCCCGACCCTTCCAGAAGAAGGAGTTCGGGTAGTTTAATCAGGTAGTGCTAGCATACCATGCTTCCGTTTTCCTGCCAAGATGTTATGTTCCTATTTTAGTGGGTGACTGTAAAGTTGACATGTTGCGCCAGTATTTTGTCTGAGCATGCCGCGGTACTTGCCCAATAGATTTCGACGTAGGCTGTACCGGTGCCTCCAAAGATGGCATAGGAGTAGCCCGCTGTCGCATTGGAGGTGACTGCGAAGGGGAATTGGGTGACGTTTTTATTTTTCAGATACCAGTACAGGCAAACGGCACCGTTTTTGCCATCAGGATGGATGTTGAAGGTGACATAAATTTTCTGGTTGACTTTGAAAGCTGTTGTTGCCTGTATGGGTTGGGCAGCAATGGTATTGACCAAGCTTGCCATCTGGGGGTTATCGATATACTGTTGACCGGGAAATGCTCCCGAGGTTGGAGATGGGATAACCGTGGGGGAGAGCGCGGTGGTGCTGGTGGGTAGCGTTGAGGGGGCATTATTCGTTACCGTTGGTGCTGTTGACGAGGTGCTCGTCGAACCAGGGGAAGGGAGCCCCAACGCCATGATATAGACAAAGACGAGGAGTAGTCCACCAGCAAACACGCACAGACCGGCCACTATGAAACCGAGATTACTCGCGCGACGTACCTGCGGTCGTATCGAAGGTGCAGACGTAGAGGGCGAGGAATACATTGCTCCCGCTGTGCGAGCGGGCACATCGTGTGGAGCACTGCTATAGTTAAGCGTGGCTGGCATACTTTCTGGTGTTGGTGCCGATTGCCACATTTGTCCCTGCTGAGGAAAAGGTGCTCGCTCAACGGGTGAAAAAATGATTTGGTTTTGGGACAAGCCTGTTGCCCATATAGGGGAGGATGGAGTGGGCTGAGGAGATGGCCGTTGTTGGAGAAAAGGCTCAGCCTGTCCCCAGAATGCTTGTTGGCTACCTGGGCTACGCGCGCCTGCCCATGCCTGATTATTTCCCTGCTCCTGGGGATGTCGTTGTACAACAGGAC
>CATPCK010000089.1 GCA_955652655.1 uncultured Ktedonobacteraceae bacterium
AGCGCGTCCTCGATCATCTGCCAGGTGGCCTCCAGGCCTCTAACCAGCTCGTCAGGTTGCTCTTCGATGGCATCCTCAGGCCGCCAGGCAACGACCAGGTTGGCATCCCCGGCGCTGCTCACACCGAAGGTGCGCCGGAACCAGCCAAAACGACCTTCACTGATATGACGCGCTATCTCGCCTGCCGAGCGCAGGTGTGACGCGGGCCGATAGGTCAGTTGCTCGCGCGAAAGCGGGGCGATGGCACGCACCAGGCTGATCTGGTAGCCATCCCACCCTTTATACACGGTCATAAGCGAGTGAACATCTGCGTTCATCATTTGACTCCTCTGTGCTTATTGAATATATTGGCATGCATCGTGATATGTATAGATCATCGACGTTTGTGCATTTGCTGCTGGAGAGGAGGAACCTGCTGACGTTTATGGGCTCGTCGCCACGAAGGAACAAGGTGCAATAGCCAACTGATTTCCCTCTTGAAAAAGGAAAGGCCGTAGATGATGCAGATAAGGACGGCAGTCCCCAGATAAAGGTAATCACCTATCAGAAAGGCATTACCTGGCCCGAAGATAGCATAGGTGAGGAAATAGACGAGTATTGCAGGTACCAGCGCATAGAGGATTGAGCCTTTCAGGCGCTTCAACACTGTACTGAGTACTTCTTTCGTGGTCAGCCTGGTCGCGGCTTCTTCCATCTCCTGACGGAGATAATAGGCGCTCCGGCCAACAACGACGCACAGCATAAGAAGAAGGCACGGTATCCACAACGGATTGTTGAAAAAACCGGTGAAGAAAAAGAGGATGAGGAAATAGAGCAACAGAGCCATAAGCAGCATAACCTCGAAGTCTGAGTGGGTGAGAAAACCCCATGTGGAAGCAAGCGTTCGCTTCACTCTCTGCCCCGCTGAATGCTCTTTAAGCCATTGGAGAGACTGTTTCACCTCGTCCATGCTCTGTGGCCTTTTGCTGGCGTCTCGCTCAAGCATCCTGGTAAGGAGGGTCTGCAGTTTCTCAGGGATTGTACGATCTCGTGATGCTCCTCCCGTGAGGATCTCTAATGGCTCTTTTCCAGTGAGCAGCGTCTGTAAGGTCGCGCCCAACCCATAGATGTCGGTTTGCGCGGTCGTTTGGGCTTTCCCATATTGCTCAGGTGCCGCATAACCCAGAGAGCCGAGTGGAGCGGTATCTCTGGTTTGGTCTGGTGTATAGTGACGGGCAATGCCGAAGTCGATCAGGTAGATGCGACCTGCTTTCGTCAGCATAATATTCGCAGGCTTGACATCGCGAAAGACGATCGGCGGGCGTTGCGCATGCAGATATCCCAACACATCGCAGAGGGCTATCCCAATGTCAAGGGCCTGTTGCGTGGAGAAGCGTCCCCGTCGTGCTTTCTTGAGCTTGTCTTCCAGGGTCTCTCCCTCGATATAATCCATCACGACATACCAGTGATCGGGATCAGTAAAGTATTCATGGATGCGGGGAATGTGATCATGTTTCAGTCGGGAGAGATACCCAACTTCGCGGTTAAAAGAATCCGTCGCTTCGATCATCTGTTGTGGGCTGAGCCGGCTCAGGTTGATTTGCTTGATCGCGACGAACTTGCGACGCTGTTCGAGGTCTTCTGCCTTGTAGATGACGCCGAACCCACCTTCACCCACCTTATCGAGGATATAGTAACGCTGGGCGAAGAGAGTACCAGCGTGCAGTTCTCCAGCAGATGCAGCCATGGTGGGAGGGAGAGTTGATCCAGCCGCTTGCACCGATGGCGATGGTGAAGAAGCGCCAAAGTACTGACGACAGACGGCACAAGATGTCGCTTGTGCTGGAAGCGCGGCCCCGCATTCATCACAAAAGTGAGTAGAGGTCATGGTTGTGACCGTGCCTTTCTCGAACCCTTATGGCTCTATGTCTGTACGTTGTTAACCCTTCGCTACTGGCCTAATTATAACTAATTGTTATTTTCAATTGTAGCATATTTTGTTATTGAAATCAAGGCAAGGATTCTGACATCCCCTTGACAAAATTATCACCTTCCTGTTACCATCTATATGGATGGTAAGGAGATGGTACAATGACTGAAATCGAGAAAACCGAGAAAATTACGATCAACCTGGGTCCTGTGGATTTAGGGCAGATCGATCTGTTGGTGCAGGAAGGCTTTTATGCCAACCGCACCGACTTCATTCGCACGGCGATCCGCAACCAGCTCACTACACACGCGGAGGTAGTCAAGCGCACAGTGGCGCGCAAGACGCTGGTGCTCGGTTTGCAGCATTATACACGTCAAGACCTGGAGGCAGTGAGAGCTTCCGGCGAGAAGTTGCAGATCAATGTGCTCGGCCTGGCGAGCATCGCCGAAGATGTCTCCCCGGAACTGGCCCTGGCGACTATCGACTCGGTCGTCGTGCTCGGGGCCTTCCGGGCAAGTAGTCAGGTGAAGGCAGCATTAGCGGGACGCATCACGTGAGTTGCGTAGGAAAGGAAACTTTTTGATAATGAATGATCGCCAAGATCGTATGCAGGATGGAATGGCTGAAGCGACGCGCCAGACACGCGCCGGGCGACTCGCTGAGGCAACTGCAGTCATTCAGCGTACCCTGAAGGGCGTACTCCATAAAGATGGACCCGGGGCAGGGCAGGGCAGTGCTACGGAACCAACGTATCGCATCGTTGAAGAGAAGCCTTCTGCGACGGAGACCTCTACTGAATCATCGAGGCGGGGCACAATCCCTGATAATGATACATCCACTGGTCCTGCGAAGGGTCGGCCTGCCACAGCGCAGGGAGCACACCTCCCTGGAGCGCAAAGACCGCCTGAAAGCATACGCCGGGTCACGCCAGGGATGCCACCCTCTCCTGCTCAGACGAGTGGGCAGTTTATTGATAAGACCTTTAGCAATGCTGCTGGCACACGCGCCTACAAACTCTACATTCCCAGCGCTTACGCGGGACAGCCGCTGCCCCTGGTGATCATGCTGCATGGCTGTACCCAGTCATCCGCTGATTTTGCCGCCGGCACGCGTATGAATGCGCTCGCGGAAAGGGACACATTTTTTGTCGCCTATCCTGAGCAAGCACAATCTGCCAATAGCTCGAAGTGTTGGAACTGGTTCCAGCCAGCCAACCAGCATAGTGGTAAGGGCGAACCATCCCTCATCGCTGGGATCACGCGGGAGATCATGAGCGGGTATTACATCGATGCCAAACGGGTCTACGTAGCGGGGATGTCGGCGGGAGGTGCCATGGCTACAATCATGGCCGCGACCTATCCCGACCTCTATGCTGCCGTCGGCGTGCATTCTGGACTCGCCTACGGGGCTGCGCACGATTTCCGCTCCGGGTTCGAGGCGATGAAAAAGGGAGCATCCCAGCATATGCGACAACTGGCGAAGGCAATTCCATTGATCACGTTCCACGGGGACCGCGATACAACAGTGGCCACCATCAACGCGGACCACATGCTCGACCAATGGCTGCAGGGGGTCGAAGATGGGGGGAAGCCCGCGGGAGGCGCAGCGGTGGAACGAGGACACGTGGCCGGCGGCCATGCTTACACGCGGTTCACCTACCCTGACGCACGCGGTCGGGCCATCGTGGAGAAGTGGATCGTTCACCATGCAGGTCATGCCTGGTCAGGAGGCAGTTCCAGAGGCTCATTTACCGAGCCGAAAGGACCCGACGCCTCTACTGAGATGGTGCGCTTCTTCAACGAGCACCCGAGGAGCTAAGATAAGTGATTTTGTCCCTTCTATACCAGAACGGAAGGTGGTATAGAGGGGACAAAACTTCTCGGTGGTGGAATGTTTCAGGATGGAGGCGCACCCGGAAATAGCTCCGCAAGCTTGCCCGTAGGATCATTGTTATATAAGGCGTTGAGGACGATGTGAGAAATACGCCAGCCGTTGGCAGTGCGACGAAGATCGTCCTCAAAGGTACCACCTGCAATGAGGAAACGCGGTCCCCTTTCGCTTTCCCACGTATGCGTTGCCTGGACGTTGAAAACGGCGTGAGCCGTGTCACCGTCCACGTTAATCAAGATGTTGGTGTAGAGATGAAGCGTGCGACCCATACGGGGAGCGCTTTGCCTGACAAAAGCGGTCCAGGCGTCA
>CATPCK010000090.1 GCA_955652655.1 uncultured Ktedonobacteraceae bacterium
CAATTATGCGCCAAATTACTCAAGAACGTGGCAACCTGAACCTGGATTTTTTATGTGATTTACCGGTAGAAGAAAGTGCGGCATGGCTCAATCGTTTTGAGGGAGTTGGCCCGAAAACAACCGCTTGTGTTCTCCTGTTCAGTTGCCAGCAACCCCTGCTTCCCGTTGATGTGCACGTGCATCGTGTTTCCGGTCGCCTGGGACTGATTGGAAAAAAGGTGACAGCGGACCAGGCGCACATGCTCTTGCAAGCCTTGCTGCCACAGGATGCGCGCAGTATCTACAATTTTCACAAAGCGCTCCTGAGGCATGGGCAGCGCGTCTGCGTCTATGAGCATCCTCGCTGCAACCAGTGCGTGGTGACCGACTTGTGTGACTACTATAAGACGGTGGTGAAGCCAGGGTAAAAATTACTTGCAAGGATACTGTTGGTAAAGGAAAGAAGAACTACTATAGAGAAGGAAGCACGACAATTACGAATTGGGGTACTCGGCTGTGGGCCGATTGCGCAGGCTGCCCACTTTGAAGCGTGTCGCAAGGCACGCAACGCCGAGTTGTATGCCATCTGCGATCTGGCAGAAGATCTGGTGGCGAGAATGTCGGCTATCCACGAGCCCCGCGTGACCTATCAGGACTACGGCGCGATGCTGGCTGATCCACAGGTGGAGGCGGTCATTGTTGCCACAGCAGACCAGTTCCATGTGGAGCATGCTTCCAGGGCTCTTGCCGCAGGGAAGCATGTGCTGGTGGAAAAACCGCCTGGCGTCACCGTCGAGGAGTGCGAAGCGTTACGTGAGCAAGTGTTAGCGTCTGGACTCCTGGTACAGGTTGGGACGATGAAGCGGTTCGACCCGGGCATTGCCTTCGCTCGTCAGTTCATCAAGGAAGATATGGGGCAGTTGCTCGCGCTCAAAGCATGGTACTGCGACTCGACGTACCGGTACACGGTGACGGACAACCTTCAGCCCATCCTGGTCACCAGCGCTCACGCCAGGCGACCAGCCGACGACCCGAAAGCAAACAAGCGACGATACTATCTCTTAGGCCACGGCAGCCATCTTGTTGATACAGCCCGCTTTCTGGGTGGCGAGATCGCGCGCGTCCAGGCCAGGCTCATTGAGAAGTTCGGAGCGTATTGCTGGTTTGTTGCTACTGAATTTGCGGATGGCAGCGTGGGTCATCTTGATTTGACGATGGCGGTGCGGATGGACTGGCACGAGGGCTTCCAAGTGTACGGTGAGTACGGCAGCGTGGTTGGCAAGACCTTCAATCCCTGGTATCTACGCTCGAGTGAGGTGGAGTGCTTCAGCGTGCGTGATGGGCAGTACCACCGGCTGCTCGGCGCGGATGCACATGTCTACCGGCTGCAACTTGAGGGCTTCGCGGATACGATTCTGCACGGCGCTCCTCTGCGTGGTGCAAGTATCGAGGACGGCGTGGCAGCGCTGCGGACACTCGTCGCGATCTCGCGCTCTGTCGAAAGCGGGGCATGGGTGTCATTGGCCGATGTGACGGGAGGCGTGTGATGCGACTGGGGATTTTCGCCAAGACGTTTTCCCGCCCAACGGTGGAGGGGGTATTCGATGCCGTGAAGGAGCACGCGTTGGACTGCGTCCAGTTCAATATGGCCTGTGCTGGTTTGCCGACGCTCCCAGATAACATAGCTCCTTCCCTCGCAAACCATATTCATGAGGCAGCGATAAGCAGAGGCATGGAGATCGCGGCGATTTCTGGAACCTACAATATGGCCCATCCAGCCCCCGAGGCGCGTCAAGCAGGCTTACGCCGATTGCGGACATTGGCATCGGCCTGTCATGGAATGGGAACCTCCGTGATCACCCTCTGTACGGGTACGCGCGATCCCGAAGACATGTGGCGCTGGCATCCGGAGAACGCATCTTCCCGAGCCTGGTCAGATCTGCTGTCCTCGATGGAGGCAGCTGTGCGGATGGCCGAGGAAGAGCAGATTACGTTGGCCTTTGAACCAGAGCGAGCAAACGTCGTGAGTACAGCAGCAAAAGGGCACGCGCTGCTTACGGCGATGCAGTCTTCACGCCTCAAGGTGGTGATCGACCCCGCGAACCTGATCGTTCCAGGCGACAAACGCCAGGTGAGCCAGGTGCTCGATGAGGCGTTCGACCTGCTTGGAGAGTACATCGTCATTGCCCATGCCAAAGATCGAGGCGCTGACGATACCTTCCATGCTGCCGGAGAAGGCATCCTCGATTACGATCAGTACATGCGTTTGCTTCGGGCGGCGGCCTTCGATGGTCCCTTCATCCTTCACGGCCTCACTGAAAGGCAGATAGATGCTGCACTTCAGTTTCTCAATGACAAGCTTCAGAGGAGATAGTAACACATGCCGTTCTTTCACTTAGAGAGCAAGAAGACTGGACGCGCATCCCTGTTCCGACACTGATCCTGGCGAATGAATATGATCCTCTTCATCCCTTTGGATATGGCGAAGTTCTCGCCCACTCCATCCCAGGCGCTATCTTGGAGGAGGTGACGCCGAAGGCTGTCGATGCTCATCGGCATGCGCGGGATATTCAGCGTGCCATTGAGTACTTCTTCGGAAAGGCACTGTGAGCTACGGAGGCAGACGTCAATCGTTTTTCGTCTTCGTGCGCAACCAAATGCGAGAGGAGAAGGCCTGTAGTACATATGTACATCCGTAAATGAGGTATGCTGATCAGGATCATAAATGTACGAATCGTACAGAGCGCCGCAGCATCCCTACAGCTAGTCGATGCGGCCATTGCCGCCATGTGGGTCTGCAAGGTACTTTACCCGCTGAAGAGGTTGGCCAGCCGTACTCCTTTGCGATGATCTGGAAGAGTTCCTTGTGCATGACCTCGCCATTGTCACCATTGCTCATCAGCACGACCCCCACTCCGCGCTCGCAAAAGCCCTGCACGAAGCACTTGAACCCGATGTTGTCACCGCTATGTCGAAAGCGTGCCGCTTCGCCTTGTCCCTTCAGTTCGAAGCCGAGGCCCCATCGTCTGCCATCGGGAGGTGTCTGGGGTGAGAGAAGTTGGTCAACGGCCTGCTTGCCAAGGATCTTTGAGGGCTTGCCCGCTCGCGCCAACTGCATTTCAATTATGAGCTGTGCCAGATCAGATGGGGTGGTCCACAACCCCGATGCTGCCAGTGCTGGAAAAATGCGCCACTTGCCGGTGATCGGCACCCCATCAAGGTAATGTCCAGTCGCAGTTGCGCTGAACCGTGGCTCTGGAAAGGACGGATGGTAGCTGCTATCATGCATGCCCAATGGTTCGAAGACCAGGGTGCGCATCAGGTCAGGAAAGGGGGTGCTTGTGACATCCATCAGCAGTTGTTGGAGGAGGGCGAAATGGCTTTCTGAGTACCGAAAGCGTGTTCCTGGGGGGATCTGCACGCGGACAGGTCGCGTCTTAGCGGGTGGCTCCCCGTTGAGCACGTGCAGCAAAGTCGGCATCTTGCTTCCCGGACGGAAGCCAAGATACCAGCAAAGGGTCAAGCCTGCTGTGTGGCTCAGGAGGTGACGCAGGGTCACCCGTGACTGTCCCATTCTGTTGGTGGGCACTTGCCAGGAGACGAGATAGGAATTGACGTCTTCGTCTAGATTGAGGAGGCCTTCCTGCACCAGTCGGAGGGCGGCTATGGCTGCGACCGGCTTGCTAACCGAGCAGGCTTGAAAGAGGGTATTGGGGGTGATCAGTTCTGATTGTCCAATCTCACACACGCCATAGCCACGTACCCATGCGAGCTGATAGTCGTCAATGACGGCAATACTGGCTCCCGGAACGTGATATCGTGCTATGCAGTCGAGGAACTGAGCCGGTCGAACAGGATGGGTAGTCAGTGGGAGGACTGGTGGCAGGCTACTTTTAATCTGTGCTTTTCCCTCTTTAAGGGCATCAAGCGTCTTGGTGTGCATTATGGTCGGTCTCCTTGAGGTACAAAGACTATTTCACACCAAGTCTACGTCTCCTATCTGAAAAGTGACTGAAATCAGTTTGAAATGAACCTGAAAGGAGTCGCTTTGAAAAGCTCATCAATTTCCCGAATCACCAGAATTGACCAAGAGCCGTTATAGCTCATGTCTAATGTTGGTGCAGGCTGTTTGCTTACTATGCTCTCATGTTTCGAAGATGGGGATCAGCCAGTAAGCTCTATGCACCAAATCTGGCCAAAGGCCAGTTAACATGAATAGGTGGATCAAGAGCAGATACAACCTTCCGTGTTTTCTTGCTCACAACCGCAAGAAAACATGCACCTTTCAATCTCTTCCTTCTTCAAAGGTGATCTCTCTTTCCGTTGAAAACAGTCGTTTCTGTCCAGTCAAAGGAGTTTTACATGAAAAGACGGATTCTTTGGGCTCTCGTCCTCTTGTTCCTGTTGGCATTCACAGGCGGAGGTTCTTCATCCGCTGCAATTGTTCGTCCCCAACAGCCACAACTACCAGGCGATCGCAGCGAAGCAGCAGATCAAGAGGCGCTCAATGGATCCTGCGGATTGGAACGCTGGTCAATAAAGACCGGCACCGACGCCAACGCTGGTCTGATCAATCTCCTGTCTACGACACAGACTACGATCGCATCGCTGACCTTGCTGCCGACCCCGACCACCCTGCCGACCAACAACCGTATCCAGCCAACTGAGACCACCGTCTTCCAACTGCATGCCACGCTGACCGAATACAAACTGGAGCCCGACTCCGACTACCACCTGATCCTCAGCGACGGGTCCGGCAACACCATGATCTCCGAGATGGCCTCCCCGGCTTGCGTGGGATCCTCCAGCGTATTGCTGTCCGGCATCCAGAATGCCCGCTCCGAATTCGATGCCCGATACACCACCACGAGCAGCTTCCAGACTGCCAATGTACCCGTGACCATCACCGGTGTCGGCTTCTTCGACTTCCTGCACGGTCAGGCTGGAGTTGCGCCTAACGGCATCGAACTGCACGCTGTACTTGACATCCAGTTCGACACTAGCGGTACGCCGACACCCACGCCAGTACCCACGCTCACCGGGACGCCTACCACTTACCTACGATAATAGTTTTCATGGCACTACATGCGTCTTCATAAACTCCAGCGTTGCATGGATGATTTCGCGCGATCGCGCGTTGTCATCGAGTATGTCAAAGCCATGATGACCGGTCGAGTGGTTCATGACGTCCCGGCATGATCACGGACGTAGCTGATGAGATCATCAACGTCTCCTGCCGCCTCGTATAACCTGGTGAGTGATTGGGTGGAGCGATGGTTGAAGGTCACCGCGATGAGTCCTGATGCAGCAACGAGCAGTCCCCAGGATTCATAGCATCCCCAATCCTTGGCATCTTTGAGAAAATCGGGGGGGCCATCTCCATGGACAAAGAGAACGGCCGGCAGGCGCGCCTCTCCATCGTAGTCAGGTGGATAGTACACATCCAGCTTTAACTCGCGATCGTCAACGACTTTATAGGTGATGTCTTTTTGAACGATCGCATCTTCCATGGCTGGGATGGTATATACAATGCGTTTTGATTTGAAATCGTTTTGCTCTTCCATAGGTTTGTGAATTCCTCCTTTCTCTTTTTTCAGGTCCTTGATCGAACCAGGGTTTTCTAGCAATTAGCCGAGTTCATTATGAGCTTTAACAAAATCAATCGGATAGCGGGATATCCAGCGAGGGCCGATCAATCGGCCGTGTGCGCGATCAATCGGCACCTACTGCTCTGTCAAGCTTCAGTTGACGCGTCAGAGCCGGGCGACCGCAAGGGTCGCCCCTCCATTTCATGCGTCAATCGAAGCTTGACGAAGCACTACGGTTGTCCGGATTCATGTGTCAATCTGCATAATCGGCTCATATTGGAGGGCCGGATGATTGTATTCATCTGCTTTATGAATTCCGTGGCACCTCGAAAGATTCGGCAAAGGGATTGTTGTACCTACACGTCCTTGCCAATCATGACTTCGGTAGATTTGATGATGGCGACGATGTCATCGCCTGCTTTGAGTCCCAATCCTTCGGCGGAGGTGCGGGTGATGGCAGAGACGATTTGCTGCCCGTCTGGTAACGCGACGACAACTTCGGCCATAACGTTGCCAAGTTTGATCGATACTACTTTTGCCTTTAGCTGGTTACGCGCGCTTAATTGAATTGTCATGGGTAAATACTCCTTCTGTTTGATTGTACTAATAAACCACCTTTGACAATACTGGTACCTTGAAAATCCCTGTTGCCTCCCCTTCTGATACACGAGCACACCTGCTACAAGTGCTACAAAAAGTAAGCAGAGTTCTCAAGAGGAGTGAGGGCGGCTCTGCCTTCATCTTTACCTGTTCCTTGCACTAATCATACTATATCCTATCGGCGAGGCGAGCGGGTGATGAGAAACCATGTTACGTGTAGCCCGGTTTTAACGGTTTTCGTTACGAGTGGTAGAGTGCGAACGTAACGAAGGATTGAAGCAAATTGAACGTTTAAGGTGATTGACAGGAGCATGGATGGATATATATCGAGTGGGTGTTATCGCGGATACGCATGTGCCCGAAGCATTACCGGCGTTGCCAGCAGAAATAGCCGGTCTCTTTCGAGGGGCGGATCTCATTTTGCATGCCGGTGACATTAGTAGCAAAGAAGTTTTGGATGAGTTGCGGCTTGTAGCGCCGGTGGTAGCGGTGCGGGGGAATCATGACCGAATCGATTTACCAGGCAGAGCTGTCGTCGAGGTTGGGGGCAAACGTATCGGGCTTATACACGGAGATCGATCACGCTGGAAAGAGTTACCGAGTATTATTTCCAACGAGGTGTTTGATGGGCGACCTTTCTGG
>CATPCK010000091.1 GCA_955652655.1 uncultured Ktedonobacteraceae bacterium
CGCCGTGTCTTACAATATCAGATAACGTAAGCGGATGGCCTAATAGCTCATTTGCATCGCTAATTCGCCCTTCGCTGACCAATGCGCGAATACGGGTACTACTGATGTGGGTGCGTTCTACCTCCTCCAGGGGGATAGGGTGAACCGCTATGTTGTTTTCCTGGCCAAATTGCTGAAGAAAGGCGATGTTGCCCATTCTGTTGTGGCCAAGGCTGAAATTGGTGCCGATGACCATGCCCTTGATGTTGAAATGGGCAGAAAGGTTCTGCATAAATTCGCTGGCACTCATGGCCGCAACTGCTGGCGTAAATTTGATGACGATGCTGTCCGCGATCCCTCCATATTTCTTTGCCAGTGCCAGTTTCTCTTCCAATGTTGTCAAGTAGCGGACGTCGATGTCTGGCCGCACGACTATGAGCGTATGGGGAGAGAAAGTGATCAATACTGGCTTACTGTTGAGTTGTTGTGCTGTGTTTCGCAGCTCGTGCATCAATCGTTGATGCCCTATATGGACGCCATCGAAGTTGCCAATGGTGATTACGATTGGTTCGGTTCTTGTTACTGTTGTTTCATATTCCATGTTTATGTTGAGGTGCTTCCCTTGCCGCTCTGGCGGGTAACTGCCTTTAAGTTTCTTTGGCATATATTACCACAGCTACCTTTGAGGTGCAATTTATTGTTACTGGCGCTGGCTTCGCGACAAGTCGCTCAGCAGGACTTTTTGGTGCGGAATAGGCAGGTCGGGCAGCGCCCCGACTGCCTATTCCGCACAAGGAGTGTGGTAGGAGAGGAAGTGGGAGGGTGTGAGAAGGGGTTACAGGGCGACCGCAAGGGATCGCCCCTACTATATTCGGCGAGGAATCGTTGTCAGTCTGGGTGTTAAGGGGATTTCGACACTTGATTTTCAGTAATATCATAACTGGCGGAGTGTGGCTCCGTGAAGACTTTAATGGGTTGCCAGAGGTTTTGGTCGGGGCGCCATTCGGCGATAGCGAGGAAGTGGTTGTCTGTGTCGTAGACGCGGGCAAGTTCGGGGGATGATGCTGAGGGGGGATTGAGGTCGTGGTGAAAGGCGTTGCCGTGCAGGACACGTTCGACGGTTGCCGCGTCGAGTGTGAGGGCGGGATAGTCCTGGAGGGCGGTGTCGGGCGGGTAAAGGTACTCTTCGACGGTTCCTGTTGACGCGGCTATTGCAAGTTGTTCGAGGTCGATGCTCTCCGAGAGGAGGAATGGGCCGCTGCGTGTACGTATGAGCACAGCGAGGTGGGCGCCGCAGTGCATTTGTTCTCCGAGATCGTAGGCCAGTGAACGGATGTAGGTGCCCTTGCTGCACTCGATGGTGAGGGTGAGACGTGGAGGCTCCCAGGCGAGTATTTTAAGTGAGGTGAGGGTGATGGGGCGCGCTATCATGGTGAGTTCTTCACCCGAGCGCGCTCGTTTATAGGCTGGCTGTCCCTGAATTTTGATGGCCGAGTAGCGTGGTGGAAGTTGCATCTGAGAGCCGAGAAAATGTTGTAGGGCTTCTTCGATGCCGGAGAGGGTGAGGGCGGCAGTACTGGCGGTACGTATGATGCTGCCTTCGCTGTCATAGGTGTCGGTAACTGTGCCAAAGATGATGCTGGCCTGGTAGGCTTTGCCACTTTCGCTGAGGTATTCGGCTACGCGCGTGCCCAGGCCGATGCAGATGGGGAGGACGCCGCTGGCGGCGGGATCGAGCGTTCCCGCGTGTCCGACGCGTTTCTGTTTGAGTATTTTGCGTATTTTCGCCACGACGTCGTGAGAGGTCATGCCTGTAGATTTATTGATGTTGAGTATTCCGTCCATATTATTTCGTGAAACTCCTGATTTTCATTACTCGTTCTGTCAGGCCACGTTCCTCATGTAGCCCTCGCGTAGGACTCAAGGTGTTTCGACATCAAAAAATCGGGCGCTCATGATGCGCTCTAGTTCGGTGATGACCAGTTTGGTGGCGGCATCAATGGGCAAGTGGAGGGTACCACCGGCGGCGCGGGCATGGCCACCGCCATTGGCGATGCGCTGGCAGATTTCAGCGGCGTTGTAGGGAGCGGCACAGCGCATACTGAGGCGGGTTATGTTTGGATCATCGTAGCTTTTGAAGAAAACGGCTACCTCTACGCCTTCGATGTCGCGCAGGAGACCGGAGAAGTTGTCGTCCATGTCTGGTGTGGCGCCCACCGCGGCAAGGGTGGCGCCGGTGGCCTGTGACCAGATGAGGCGCCCACAGCAGGAGGTTTGCGCGTTGGAGATGACGAGAGCCTGAAAGCGCATTTGTGCGAGGGGACGCGTGCGATAGATGGGTTGTACGACTGTTTCTGGGATGGCACCGGCGCGTAAGAGTACGGCGCCGGCCTCCAGGGTGCGGGCTGTGGTGTTTGTGAATTGAAATGAACTGGTATCGGTGATGATGCCAGTGAGCAGACAAAGTGCGGCATCCTTGTTCAGAGGTAGCTCTGCTTGCTGCTGAAATAGGACCAGGATTTCGGCGGTTGCCGCGGCGGTAGGGTCGATGATATTGACATTTCCACAGCCACTACTGCTGATATGATGGTCGATATTGAGGATGGGCACGCGTTCAAGGAATGCCTGGTGTTGCTGGTAAAGGGAACCAAAACGTGGTAGTTCGCCGGCATCGAGGGCAATGACCAGGTCGTAGTCCTCGTTATCCAGCGTATCTTGCAGTTTATCTATACCTGGCATAAAGGCGAGGTTGCCTGGCGCAGGATCGGCACAGGCGGTCACGCAGGTTTTACCGGCTTGACCTAGTATGTGAGCAAGCCCGAGGGCGGAGCCGAGGCAATCACCATCGGGATGTTCATGGGCGATCAGGACTATGCGTCGAGCTGGTTGAATGAGAGCCAATGCCTGTCTCAGCAATGCCGGATCCAATTGCTGGTTCAGTGCTCTGTTGGTAGTTATAGCGATACCTCCACCTCTAGTGTTGTTCTTGCTCGTTTTGGCGAATGAGTTCCAGCACTTTCGCGCCTTCTGCGATCGACGTATCGAGTTTGAAGACTAACTCGGGCATGTAGCGGAGAGTGATGCGTTCGGCGAGTTCATGGCGCAGGTATCCAGAGGCATGTTTTAGCCCTTTCATGGTAGCTGCCTGATCCTCCGGGCTACCCATGACGCTGACGAAAATTTTGGCATGGCGCAGATCGCCGCTAACCTCTACGTGGGTGATGCTGGCGAAGCCGACGCGCGGGTCTTTCAGGCGGGTGCGTATGAGGTCGCTCAGTTCAGCCGCGAATAATTCGCCCAGTTTTTCTTGCCTATGTGAATTTGCCATGGATATTTCCTTTTAACGTATGAGAGAGCACAGAGGCCGGAGACCCCCGCGCTCCCTCATCCATATGACTTATGCTCCTGTTTTCACGCGCTCTTTCGCATATGCTTCGATGATATCCCCGATCTCGAAATCGGTGAAATCGTCAAGGACGATGCCGCACTCGTAGCCAGTGGCAACTTCGCGCACATCGTCTTTGCCGCGACGCAGCGATGCGATCTTGCCATCGTAGACTACGCCAGTGGCATTTCTACGTATGATGCGTGCCTGTGAAGAGCGGGTGATTTTGCCGTCCGTGATACGACAGCCAGCGATCACCGTATTCTTCCCAGCCTTGAAGATCTGCATTACTTCGGCGTGTCCTTCAATGACCTCGTGGTATGTCGGTTCCAACATACCAGTGAGAGCGGCCTGAATATCGTCGATGAGTTTATAGATGACGTTGTAGTAGCGAATATCGACGCCTTCTTTTTGTGCCTGGCGCAGAGCTGCTCCATCGGCCTTGACGTTAAAGCCGATGATGACGGCCCCAGAGGCGGAAGCAAGGTGAACGTCGGTTTCGTTGATGTTCCCGATGCCTTCGTGAATAAGGCGTACCTTAATATTCTCCTCGCCAACTTTCGTCAGCGCATTTTTGATGGCCTCAGCTGATCCCTGAACGTCACATTTGAGGACGACAGCCAGTTCTTTGACCTTGCCTTCCTGCATCTGCATGTAGAGGGTGTCAAGGCTGACCTGACCAAGCGGCATACTTTCGTAGCGCCGCTGTTCCGCCACCTTCGTCGCCTGCATTTTGGCGGTGCGCTCGTTGGCTACGACCTCGAGGCGATCACCGGCGTTAGGCACTTCGGGCAGGCCAAGTATACTGACCGGCGTGCTGGGTGGCGCCTTCTGGATGCGTTTGGCGCGGTCGTTAAACATGGCGCGTACTTTGCCGGACATGGGGCCGACGACGATGTTATCGCCCATTTTGAGCGTGCCCTGCTGGATGAGCACAGTCGCGGTGGGGCCTGTGTTCCTCTCTAATTTTGCTTCGATAATGACACCGGTTGCCGGGCGATTCGGGTTGGCTTTGATGTCCTGTACCTCGGCCACCAGCAAAATCATTTCCAGTAAGTCATCGATGCCGGTGCCTTTGCGTGCCGAGACGGGTACGCAGACAACATCACCGCCGTATTCTTCAATCACCACACCAATCTCAGCAAGCTGCTGTTTGACAAGATCGGGGTTAGCATTGGCCTTGTCGATCTTGTTCAAGGCAATGATGATCGGTACTTTGGCGGCTCTGGCGTGATCGATGGCTTCACGCGTTTGAGGCATGACGCCGTCATCGGCTGCGACAACAATGATCGCGATGTGCGTTACCTGGGCACCGCGTGCGCGCATAGCGGTAAATGCCTCGTGACCTGGAGTATCCAGGAAGGTGATTTTCTTCCCGTTTACTTCGACCTGGTAGGCACCGATATGCTGGGTAATGCCACCTGCTTCACCGGCCGCGACCTTGGTTTTGCGGATCATGTCGAGTAGCGATGTTTTCCCGTGGTCAACGTGGCCCATAATAGTGACAACTGGAGGTATAACGACCATGTTGTCTTCGTTGCGAGTAGCCATCATGGCCTCGTTGGCCGATAAGCCTCTGTCGCTCTGAACGGCGGGGGCCGTCGTGATTGTGCTCAGGCTTGGTTCGAAGCCGAGTTCCTCGGCGACAAGGGCAGCCTTTTCGTATTCAACAATCTGGTTGATGTTGGCAAAAATGCTATGTTTGATGAGGCCGCGAATAATTTCGTTCGGTGTTGTGTGCAGCAGCTCTGCCAGGTCTTTTACCACAATCTGCGGCGGCATCGAGACCGGCCCTGTGACCTTTTCTTTCACAGCGGCTGCCCGTCGCTCCTGAGATCGCTGAGCCGGGGTACCGGATCGAGTTCCAGGCCGGGCTGGCGCAGGATGTCCTGGTGCAGCCGGGCGCGGTGCTCCGGGACGTGGCGCTCCGGGACGGATAGCAGCGCCAGGACGATTGGGCGCGGTCTGCGTCCCTCCCTGTCTATTGACGGGTCGAGCCTGCGTGTTAGGATAATGGGTCGCTTGCTGTGCTGGCGCGCCGCCAAAGGTATTAGATCGCTGCTGGGGTGTTCCAGCAGGCGGCCTTTGCGCAGGGGCGCCTGGTCCAGCTGGCCGGTACATGGGAGTGCCAGTCTGGGCAGGACGCTGACCGGGAGCGCCAACCTGCGTAGAGCGCTGCACAGGTGCTCCTGTGGCACTACTACGCTGCATTGGCGTTGATGCGGGCGTTGGCACGCTAGTTGGTTGAGGTTGAGCGGGTGACCTTGTCGCGCCGCTGGTGCGCTGCGCAGGTGTAGTGCGTGGCGTTGCTTCAGCAGGCTTAGGAACTTCCGGTTGAGCCGCAGGAGTTGCTGCCGCCTTCCTTGTGGTACTGGTTGCGCCGCTGGTGCGCTGTGCTGCTGGACGTGATGCACGTGTTGCAGTATCAGACGGCGTGACGGCGGTATCTGTGGCATGCTGAGCCGCAGGCTCTGATGCACCTTTGGTTGTAGTGGCAGATGTCGTACGCCGCCGGGTGGCGGGCTTTGCATCCTGTTCCGGGC
>CATPCK010000092.1 GCA_955652655.1 uncultured Ktedonobacteraceae bacterium
CTTCCCGGTCATCAAAGACCTTGTTGTCGATATGGATCCGTTCTTTGAGAAGTATAAATCTGTCAAGCCCTACCTGATCACCTACGATAATGAGCCGGGTACGGAACGCCTACAAAGCCCTGCTGAACGCGAACGCTATGACGAGGGCACAAAATGCATCCTCTGCGGCGCATGTACGGGTTCCTGCCCATCGGTATGGGGCAATCCCGACTGGGTCGGCCCGGCCTCGATCGTCAACGCTCACCGCTTCATCTTCGATAGTCGCGACCAGGGAGCCGCTGAGCGGCTTGGCATCCTGGGACAGCGCGACGGCGTCTGGCGCTGCCGCACGATTTTCAACTGTGCCGATGCCTGTCCGCGCGGTATCCCCGTTACCGACCTGATCGAACAGGTCAAACGCGCCATCGTCTACAACGACACCGGGGCCGAATAACGACCACGCATCCAAAGCGGCGTCGTGAATAAAATGTAGGGGCGGGGGCAATGGACAGGGCAGGGGCAAGCCCTGCCCCTACATTTCATAGGGCGGCGTCGTGAATAAAATGTAGGGGCGGGGCTTGCCCCCGCCCTTGGGAGCAACCACAATGGAAACATGGCAGCACCGTGACATCATAACCAACGGCATCCGTATGCACTATGTAACGCAGGGCAGCGGTCCACTGGTTGTGCTCCTGCACGGCTTCCCCGAGTTCTGGTACTCCTGGCGCTACCAGATCCCCTTCCTGGCGGAACATGGCTATACCGTTGTCGCCCCCGACCTGCGTGGATACAATGACACAGACAAGCCGCGCAAGGGATACGATATGCCGACGCTCCTGAGAGACATCGCAGGTTTAATCAGGGGATTGCGACAGGACCAGGCCACCATCGTTGGACACGACTGGGGCGGAGCGCTGGCCTGGCAATTTGCCATTCACTACCCATACATGACCAGCCGCCTGATCGCCATGAATGCGCCGCATCCATACGCGTTGCAGCGTGAATTTCGAACGCTCAAACAGCTCCGCAAAAGCTGGTATTTCTTCGTTTTTCAAATTCCCTGGCTCCCTGAAGCATTATTGCTGCGCAACCATGCCAATGAAGTTGGACGCATGCTCAACGGGGTGGCGCTGCAAAAAGCCGTCTTTCCCCCCGAAGTGACAGCGAAATACCAGGAGGCTATGAGCAAACCCGGGGCCATGACCGCCGCACTGAACTATTACCGTCAAGTCTTTCGCCGCCTGCCGCCTCGCGCCACCAGGGAGAATACACAGGTTAGCGCACCGACTTTATTGATCTGGGGAGAGCACGATATTGCGCTCGGCATCGAACTGACCTATGGTCTTGAGCAATGGGTGGACGATATTGAAGTCAAACGCCTCCCCGACAGCGGGCACTGGGTGCAGCAGGAGCAACCCGACAAAGTAAACCAGCTCATGCTAGATTTCCTGCAGAAGACGTAGGGGCGCAATGCATTGCGCCCCTACGTTTAGCCATTCATACAACGGATACAGTGATAGTATGATATCCAGATGACCCATCTGGGGCAGGAGGTTCCACCTGGGGATCTTGCACATTCCCTTCCATATCTATGGCACGCGCAATGAGGGTTTTGCTACCAGGTGAGGTGGGATGCCAGGGATATTCCCACAGCACCCATGTGAGGTTGGAGAGGGGGCGTTTGAGGGTAGCAATTTGCCAGCTTTCTCCGCCATCCAGGCTGATATCGACTTCGGATATACCTTTGTTGCCCGAGAAAGCGACTCCGCCGATATACGTCGTCTTGTTAACAGAAACGTTTGCCCCTATTAGCGGCGTATCGATGCGAGCAGTCATGCGTATCGGCGCGGGATCACTCCAGCCGCGCATTTGCCAGTAACCCTGGTAATCTTGCGTCACAACCTGGATACGCGTCAGCCATTTACAATGTTTCATTCCATAGATGCCTGGGACAAGCATACGCACGGGAAAGCCATGGCCCTGAGGTAGGATCATCCCGTTCATATGCACAGCCAGCAGCGTGGTGGGCTCAAGCGCCTTATCCAGGTGAATGCTATCACTGTAATCGTCCGCTGCATAGAACACAATCTTGATGGCGCCCGGCTTGACGCCCGCACGATCAAGCAGGTCTTTCAGACGCACCCCTTCCCAGAGGGCGTTGCTCATGTATTGACCACCAACCTCGTTACTGACGCACATCATCGACTCGTACTGCTTCTGCATGGGCAGAGCAAGCAACTGATCATAGCTGAGCGTATAGGGGTGGTCAACATCCCCGTCGACGGTCAGGTGCCAGCTGCCAGCACCGACAGTGGGATCAGAGAAGAGGTTTTTAGAGACAACGTAATACTGATCGTTAGAAGTGACCTCGGAAGAGAGGAACGGCGCTGGGTGAATATCCCCGTAGTTTGGCACCGGCGGCGGCACAATCTTCTTTTTATAGTGCTGGAGCAGCTTAGAAACGGGAGCAGTAGCATTACTCACGCCCCCGGTAATAAAGCGCCATGCTCCGATGCCCAGCAGTCCGACACCAGCTATGATAAGTCCTCTTTCGATGAGCGCGCGCCGGGTCAGGCCGCCTGTTTCTCCGGCATCATGAGCAACCTTTTCCTTACGGCTGCGCGTCACCAGCCAGTTCTGCGCCAGCACAAAAAGGAGACCATACACGACACCTACCGCCGCGAGGCTCACGATCGTGTTACCAAAACCAATAGCAAGTTCGATCCCGAAGACACCGGCGCCGGTCAGCGGCAGAAGCACCACGCCAACCAGCAGCCAGAGCACAAAGGCCAGCACCAGCCCCTGCTGATACTGTAGCCTCCTGCCAGCTGGTTGTACCGCTGTTTCCGCCTGGGACCTGTCACCAGTAGAAGGTTCTTTAAGCGAGGCGACGGGCTGAGCGACTGCCAGGTAAAGGTTGTAAAGTCCTCCAAACAGCGCGAAGACAAGACATTGCCCTACGAGAATGATATAGAACAGATAATGTTTGGCGTCCCCGCCAATCAATTGGTGCAGGTAATCAAACATAGCGGCGGGCATCAACGCGGTGAGAAAGGACCCAAACACTTCTGGCAGCGAGATGCCGCCCACAAGCTGGTAGAGCAGCAGCATAAAGCCTGTGGCAATGATGCCTGCTCCGAGGCCAGCGATAAAGCCAACATTAAATTGCTGTTTTCTGGTTGTCGTCTTCATAGCAGTGTCTCTTTTGTGCCAACGAAACATAATATAACATATACACTAATATTATATCAGGTATGAGGTTACACGATTGATGGGGCTGAGATTTACGGAGATTGATCGCAATGCGGTGCGATTTTGCACCTGGATGCGAACCTTTCGTAAGGCCTGATCAGGCTCTTCTTTCTGATGAAAAGCTATTCCACCTGGAAGGTGGCATTCACAGACATAGCAAGAAACGCACCATAGCGGTTTGCCGCTGCGGCGAAGGCGCGAGTTTCGGCTTCGTTCAGCGGAGTAAAGAGACTCGGGGTGATAATGACTGCATCCTTTTTCATCGTGCGCTTCCAGGTGCCGACAACCCGACCATCCAGAACCATCGTGTGGCTAAAGAGGATATTGCCCCGAGGGTCCAACTTTTTCGTGCGCGACGCGTCAAACACGGCGCTACGGTCTGTATAGCCAACGATGTATTCGTCAAAATTCGGTAACAAGTATGCAGCCTGGGATATGTCTTTTGCGAGTGGTGCATACTGAGATAACCAGTACGTCTGGCCGTCCACAACCTCATACATAAGTTGGGACGTAACCATTTCGAGGCCTGCTCTTGCGTCGGCTACCGTCAGTCCCGACCACCACACAAAATCTTGCAAGGTCGCTGGGCCGTGGCCCGTAAAGTAGCGCCTGGCGAATTCGGCCAGTGCTTCGTCACGATCAAAAGTCCTGGCTTGTGGCGCCCGTTCATCAAGCAGCGCATAGGTGAATTGCTTGCCCCGTCTTGCGCCACTACAGACAATCCCGTCCAATTCAGCACGCATCATGATATAGGTGAATCGTAGTAATTCATCAGTAGCAATGCCGCCTTGCTGAAGCACGGACACGAGTTCCGGACGAGTAAGCTGCTCACCACCTTGTAATGCTTTTGCCAGCACAGTGTTACTACGCGTAAATACGGCATCGTCTAATTCAAGCTTACGATACCAGGTCGCATTAGCTGCATTGACGCGCGGAGCAGTGAGCGCAAGCATCCAGCGAATATCGGCAGGTGAGACAAAATGCCAGGTGGGCCGCATCAGATGGGTACGAAGAATAGCTCCACCGGCGCATGCTTGCTCAATATCGTCGGAAGTCACGCCTTGCAAGCGCAGGCCGACCGCCCATTTTGCAGCCGCATAATCCTGGGCCTGGACAGCGCCCAGCCACTGCACTACATCGCCGGGCTTTTCAAACGTTCGCTGAGTGATGAGTTGGTTGTGAAGTCGCTGGTGCGCAATGTCCAGGTTTGTCATTATTGTTACCCCTATCGCTTGACGTGTTTCATGCTTATAGTATACCCTGGAAGGAGGACAGAATCGGTCCTCGTTTGAGAGATGATTATGGAAGATTGCTGAAAGCAGAGGGTTGTCATGTACCATCCAACCAGTCGCGTCCTCACCGTGCTCGAATTGCTTCAGGCCAGGCCATCCATCAGTGGTCCAGAGTTAGCCGCTCGCCTGGAGATGGACGTACGAACGGTGCGCCGCTACATCACGCATCTCCAGGATGTCGGCATTCCTGTCGAAGCAAACATCGGCCGGCATGGCGGGTATCGGCTGCGTCCTGGCTTTAAGCTGCCCCCACTTATCTTTACGGAAGAGGAAGCCACGGCGATCATGTTGGGTTTGCTGGCGAGCCCATGGCTGGAGATCGGACAATCATCGGCGGCCATTGAAGGAGCGCTGGCGAAAGTCTCAAGGGTCCTGCCACTGCGAGCGCGAGAACGCCTGCAAGCCGTTTCTTCGCACCTGGTGCTCTTTCCGCACAGCCAGCAAGCACGGCCCGATGCCTCTCTGCTGATCGATCTGAGCGGAGCTATTCACGCTTCACAGCGCATCGCCATCGACTACCGCTCGCATCACAAAGAGAGCACACACCGTAAGGTCGAGCCGTATGGCATTACCGGGTGGAAAGGGCGCTGGTACCTGGGCGGATACTGCTGCCTGCGCCAGGGATACCGTGTATTTCGGCTGGATCGCATACAGCATGTACAGATCCTCTCGGAGACCTTTGAGAAAGCGGAGGATTTCGATTATGAGGCGTTTGTGAAGGAGAAATATAAGACTGGCGGCATTCAGATGGAAGTCGAGTTTCAAGCCGACTTGTCTACTGTGCAGCAGAAGATTCCTGCCTTCTATGGAACACTGACGCCCACACCATCAGGGGTGCTGCTTCAGGAGCAGTACGATGATGTCGAGGGTATGGCGCGCTATCTGATGGCGCTCAACCTTCCGTTCGTCATACATCATCCGCCGGAATTGTGTGAAGCACTGCTGCGGCTGGGAGAGCGGATGGTTCAGATCGCGACCGCGCAACCTCCTGCGAGAGGCAA
>CATPCK010000093.1 GCA_955652655.1 uncultured Ktedonobacteraceae bacterium
ACGTCACACTGAGCAAAGCCATCCTCTAAAGAGTTGAGGAAATGTTTTGCCGCCACGCGCTTTCCACGAAAGACTCCCTCGATATCCGGGGAGCCTATTTTGACATACTCGATTTTGCCGTCGTCAATCTGGCGCTTGATGCTAGCAATGTCCATTAAAATACTCACCTTTCTGAACTACAATATCATCGAACCTGGCCCCTATTAAAGCCTCCAGAGGGCTATGCCGCCGCATTGCACTCGTTCTTTCATTCGCCAACAAAGTCTTTCAGGCCCACAATTCGTATACCTGAGGTTGGCGGTGCTCCAGGGAGGGTATCTGAGCGCGTACACGTGCAATCTGTTCCAGGTCTATCTCTGTCATGATGACGGTCGGCATGTCCTGCGCCTGAGCAAGCACAAGTCCCCAGGGGTCAATGATCATTGAACGCCCAAAACACTGCCTGTTAGGAGGATACTGCCCGACCTGCGCGGGTGCTATGACATAGCAGAAATTCTCAATCGCGCGCGCGCGCAGCAGGACTTCCCAGTGATCTCGACCTGTATGCAGGGTAAAACCAGCCGGAACCATCAGTATTTGTGCCCCTCGCAGAGCCAGTGAACGATACAATTCGGGGAAACGCAGGTCATAGCAGACCGTTAAGCCAAACGTGATACCATCAATTTCGGCGGTGACAAGCTGATTACCCGGCACGATGCGCTCAGATTCGTAGTGTTTCTCGCCGTTAGCCAGGTCTACATCGAAGAGGTGGATTTTCCGGTACTGCGCGATTATCTCGCCCTCTCGATTGATTAGCACACTCGTATTGTGAAATTTACCTGGCGTCGAGGTAACGCGTTCGACAATACTGCCACCGTGAACGATCATCTTGTGCTTGCGGGCTTTCTCTTGCAACCGCTCGATGGCAGGGCCAGGAATAGTCTGGGCGGCTTCATCAAAGCCTGAGTAGGGGCCGAGATACGTCCAGAATTCGGGGAGGCCGACGAACTGTGCACCCATATCAGCGGCCCGCTCTAAGAAATGCTCTACAGTAGCCAGGTTTTCGGCGGGATTATTCCGCGAATTGAGTTGAATAACTGCAGTTCTCAAATGCATATATGGAGGCTCCTCGCTCTATGCAACGATGAGGTTTGTTTTGTAATGATAGCAGAGTAGCACGAGTGATGGTTGTAGTCAAGGGTAAAACTGCCATAGAGCAATGTATTTCATGGTCACTAGCCTACAGCCTCGACAGGAAGTATCCACTATGCTACACTAACATATAGAAGCGACATACAATAGCTCAACGAGAAGGAAGAGGACGAGCGTATTTCATGCCCAAAACGCCGCCACGTGAAGACGAACAACCCGAATATCAACCCCCGCGGCGCAGGCGCCAGCCGGTTACATACCGGCGCCCTCCAGTGGATTACACCTTAGACGACCATCCCGAGATTCCCAGGATCAAACGCGCCTCGCGCACCCCGTACCAGTATCGTGAAGCGGTCGACGAGGATGAACAAGAGAGCAAAGGCAAACAATCCCCTCGGACCCGCGTTCAGGAACGGAACCCTCGGACCCGCGTCGAGGAACAAAAACCAGATCCCATTATGGTGGAGAAGAAACGGCGTTCTCCCGTCTACGCGCCACCTCCACCAGCTCGTCGTACGCAGCACCACCGTCCCACCAGGCGGCCCCAGCGGGACCAATTCATCTATATCCGCAATAACCTACCGGTGATCATTACCTGCGCATTGCTCTTTGTTTTCCTGGTAGTTGGCGCGATCATTTATAATGTCGTTCGCCCCCAGGTCAATACCAATACTACGGTGATCCCCAGCGGGACTACCAATGATCAGCATCTTGGCACACCTCCATCGGGCCTACAGCACGGTGGAGACCCCCATGAACTGGTCATCACGCCGCAGGACACCGACCATCCTCCTCCTCCAGTCAACGCGACATCCGCCTATCTGCTCGATGCCGACACGGGCGCAACGCTCTATGCTCAAAATCCCTTCATGCACCTGCCGATGATGAGTACAACAAAGCTGATGACGGCAGTGCTGGTCGTGGAAAAAGGAAATCTTGACCAGCGAATTACCATCACCAGCGCCATGGCACAAGATATCAGTCACCTAAGCGCCGATAGTACCGTCGTTGGTATAAAAAAAGGCGAAACCTATACGCTGCGTGAACTACTCTATGGACTACTCCTCAAGTCGGGCAATGATGCCGCTGTCGTCATAGCTGATGCCCTTGCGGGGAATCTGCCCAATTTCGTAGCCGAGATGAACCAGCGTGCAAAGCAGCTTGGCCTCAACGATACCCATTACATGAATCCCCATGGTCTCTTAGCGACAGGTCACTATTCCAGCGCTCACGATCTCGCGATATTAGGCCAGTATAGCATGAATATCCCTGTCATTCATAGGATTAGTGGGACTCAGGTCTACATTATTCCCCAGGTGGGAAACCATCAAGCCATCCCGCTCATCAACGGCAACCAGTTCCTCTTCTGGTATCCTGGAGTCGACGGTGGGAAACCAGGGTTTGACGGAGCCGCTAACTTTGTTCAGGTCATCTCATGTACGCGCAATCACCATCACCTCATCGGTGTGACGATGCACACCAATAACTGGTGGACGGATATGCGCGACCTGATGAACTGGGGCTTCGACAATTTCAAGTGGGTGTCGCCGCATGACGTAGATTCTCCGCAGAACCCCATCCCCTTCGACACCCTGTGGAACTATTTTGCTAGCGACAAGAAAGAGAATACCATTGCGACCGGTGATGGGGGTCGTTACTACATCTACACCGGCTTTAGCATCTCGGGCCCGATCATGGCATACTATGATAAAGGTGGGGGATTAAAGCAATTTGGTTACCCTATTAGTATGTCAAGCGTATCCAGTTCTGCCCTCGTCAGCCAGCGCTTCGAGAAAGCCACCATCCAGTGTGACCTGGTAACGAAACAATGTAGCACTGTTTAGAGAAGGCACATATAGCCTGACCTTAACAATGCCATTGAGATTACTACGAAATAACGCCGCCATGTGACCTACTTCACTTGCTCTCACCGAACTGGTTTGTTATACTGCTCAAGGCACTGATAAAAGTTCTTACAAGCGAGGTTTTTTATGGCAACTGAAGATATACCGGCAGGCAATAGCAGCGTTGGTACAGCTCAATCGGGCTTCGGCAGGGCGCGCCTGGCCCTGGCCATTTCCGCCGGAAAATTAGCAGGCGCGTCGGGGCGCTTTTTCCGTATCGGTGGCGGTACAAGTTTACCAGGCATGATCGCGCGACGCATCGACCCCAATGTCCTGAAATCGGTCGTCGGAGCGAGCGCAGCCAGGAAAATCGTGATCACGGGCAGCAACGGCAAAACTACCACCGCTCGTATGACTGCCACTATTGCGGACTTTACCGGGCAGCGTGTCTCACATAACCGCACCGGCTCCAACATGCTGCAAGGAGTCACTTCTGTCGCCGTAAATTTTGCCGATATGTTCGGGCGATTAGACAGCGATGTACTGCTCTTCGAG
>CATPCK010000094.1 GCA_955652655.1 uncultured Ktedonobacteraceae bacterium
GAAATCGCCTGCTATTACACTCACAGCTGTTCAGCTTGGCACACCATTCTACATTGCACCCGAACAGGTGACCGGCAATGCCGGCACTGAGCGCAGTGATATCTACTCTCTTGGGGTCATCCTGTATGAAATGGTCACTGGTACCCCTCCCTTTCAAGGCGACAATCCAACCGCGGTGATGACGCAACACCTCAATTCGACACCGCCCTCTCCCGCGCTCATCAATCCGAACATTCCACCTGCGCTGGAGATGGTCATTTTGCGCTGCCTTGCCAAGGACCCGGCAGCACGTTTCCCCAGCGCCTCATTACTGGCTGCCGCCATCGCAGAAGCTCTGAACGTACCGGTACCGCAAAGCCTGGGCAACTCTGCATTCCCTACGGACGCTGAGTATATGCCAACGTATGTCATTCCCAATCCTCCCGATCTATCGCCATGGACGACGCCGTCTTCGCCCGCGCTACCAATGGTGAAAACCTCAGCACCACCGCCCACTCTGATAGCCCAATCTGGCTCATCGCCGGCAGTGAAGGGTTCTCATCTTTCGTCTTCGCACCCGTATCCAAAGGCAACGTCTATGGGACGCGATCAATCGGGTCCCTACGCACCAGCACAGTCGCCGCCAATGACACCGCCGCCAATGTTTGTCCCCACGCCGCCATCACCTGCGAAACGCCGGAGAGGGCTATTCTTCGGGTTGATTGCCCTCATCATCGTCCTGCTGGGCGGTTCCCTTGGAGGCTACTTCCTGTTCTTGCGAGCCGGTAGGGGCACGGCCCCACCAGGTCCGATAGTGGGGCACGCTTTCTATGTCAGCAGTGGACAATTAGCAAATGGTGCGCAAGGCATCGCCGATCAATTGCAGGTCGATCTGCAAAACGTCCAGCTTCCTCCAACAGGGAAAAGCTACTACCTCTGGCTGCTGGCTGATAAAGATACGACGCCAAAACCAGACCTCCTGGGGCCGGCACCAATACACGCGCCCATGCTGCTGACTAATCACTTGCCTGTGCTGCAGAATGGGAGCGTCCATTACACATACCTGGGTGATGCACAACACAACAACCTGCTCTCAGCAACCAGCCGCCTGCTCATTACGTTGGAAGATGCAGGGAAAAACCCGGCCAACCCATCCACCGACCGCTCTACCTGGGTATACTATGCAGAACTGCCCCAGGCACTCATTCCGAAAGATCCTACCGGTTTGAGGGGACTCGATCATCTTCGTCACCTGTACTATAACGAGGACCACCTCCAGGTGTTAGCGCTCGATGGCGGCCTGGACATCTGGGTCTTTAGAAATACAGCAAAGCTTCTGGAGTGGTCCACCAGTGCGCGCGACGACTTCGATGGCACAACAAGAAATTATGGGTTGATGCACGCCCTGTTCACCAGCATCCTGGACTATCTCGATGGCACACCAAACGTCCATCTTGATGTACCGCCCGGCACGCCTGTTACAGCCGATCCCGCCATTGCCAGAGTGAGCCTCCTGACGGTGGACACAACGCACCAGGGAGTGGCAAAGTTTCTTGCCACTAACCCCCCTGGCGATCTCGATCACATGCGGCTTCACCTCAGCCAGCTGAACAGGGCACCCGACGCAACGCCGCAGATGCATACGCTCTCGCAGGGAATTATTGGTGCACTTGACAATGTGAAGGGATGGTTGCAGCAAGTGCGTACAGATGCCAAACAGCTCTTCCATATGACGCCCGATCAATTGGCACAGCCTGCGGCACGCGATGTATTGGACGATCTGGTCACACAAGTCACATACGCCTACATTGGCCAGCTTGACCCGATCACGGACACCGTCAAGCCCGGTGTGCTCCAGATACACTATGACGTGCTGAAGCTGGCCACCTTTAACATCACAAAGAATGTGCCAGAGCAGCTGTGATCGGAGATAAGCAAGCATGAGCACGGAGCCGCGCCACCTTGGCAAATACGAACTGCGAGAACGTCTGGCACGCGGTGGGCAGGGCGAAGTCTGGAAGGCTTTTGATACCCAACTACGACGCTATGTTGCTATAAAGCAGCTCCACAGCAATGTGCAGTCCGATCCAGATTTCACCTCTCGTTTCGAGCGCGAAGCACAATTTATTGCGTCGCTGCACCACCCCAATATCGTGCAAATTCACGACTTTCAACTCGTCCATTCCCCTGACCTGGGCATCACCACAGCCTATATGGTGATGGATTATATCGAAGGACCGACGCTCGCTGATTATATCCGTAACACTTCGCGCAAGGGACAATTTCCGGCCGCCGGCGACATAGTGTATATCTTCACAGCAGTCAGCCTCGCTCTTGATTATGCCCATGGGAAAGGCATGATCCATCGCGACATCAAACCTGCCAACATCATCCTTGACCAGCGCCTTCCCAGGAGGAATGCTATAGGCTCGCCTATCCTCACAGACTTCGGCATTGCCAAGTTGCAAGGAGTTTCTGCCGACACGACCAAAGTGCTCGGTACCCCCCTCTATGTCTCGCCCGAACAGGCGCGTGGGCTTGCGGGCGACAGGCGGAGCGACCTGTACTCGCTCGGTATTATCCTCTATGAAATGACCACAGGCGTCACGCCATTTCGTGGCGATTCTGTCATGGCTATCCTTATGCAACATTTCCAGGAACTGCCCACGCTGCCTTCTCAGATCAACCCGCATATTCCGCCCACCTTATCTGAGGTCATTCTCAAAAGCATCGCGAAAGAGCCGAATGAGCGTTTCCCCAGCGCGTCTGCCATGACCATCGCAGTCGCTGAGTCCTTCAACGTAGCCGTTCCTGTCGAGCTGATCAAGCCCAACGCCACGCCCAATATTGACGGGGCGAACTCCCACAACCCACTACAGCCTTCCCAGCCACTGGGGATGACTCCAGCCCATTTAACACCAATCTCATTCCAACCCTCGCCCCCTCCAATCATCTCGTTACCTACCGTAATCACGCCGTCTGCAAACGACAGGCAAACTCCTTTGACGGCTCCCGCTGATAGCAGACCAGCCAGCCTCTTGTCCCCAAACCCGGGCACGAACACGCCTACCGGCGTCATAGCACAACCGTCCCCGGTATCTCCACCAGGGCAGGGACCACGATCTGGGCAGGGGCAAGTTGGGCAGGGGCCACGACCAGGGCAGGGGCAAGCCCTGCCCCTACATTTTAGTGTACGGGCAGGGCTTGCCCCTGCCCTGCTTGCCCTCGCTTTGCTCGCTGCTGTAGTAGCCGGATCAGGGCTTCTCTTTGCCTTCTTTGCCCTTAACAGAACGACCGCACCATCGCCATCAAACTCAGTCGTGGGACATGTTCGCTTTCTCAGCAGTCCAAATGCTTCGCGAGGCAGCCTCGACGAGGTGGAGATTACTATTCAGCATATTTCCGATGCGCCTCCTGGCGAGCGCTATTATGCCTGGTTGCAAATCAATAGTGAAAGCTTATTGCCCATCAACTGGCCATTAACAATACAAAATGGCCGCCTGTCCTCTCCTACCTATATCAATCCGCTTCTGCTCAAGAACAAGCCTTATCTGTTTCTCATTACGCTAGAAAAGGCGAATACTGAACCACAAGTTGCTACCCTTGCTCCCAGCGCACGTCTCTACTATGCCATCCTCCCTGCTACTATCCAGCATCCAACTACTTTTGATATTCGAACGTGTCCACAGGGTGGCACCACTGGCATTTGTATGTCTTGAATATACATAACAGGACAAGCACCTATGAGAGGAAATCAGCCAAACATCCACATACGGAGAGCAAGAGCAGATGATGCCTGGTCGATTGCATCAGTGCTTCACGCGTCATTTGTGGAGTACGAATCTTCCTACACAGCAGAAGCATTCGCCGCGACCACTTCTACACGTGAACAGATACAGCACCGGATGAGCGAAGGGCCTATGTGGGTTGCGCTCCAGGGTGACACCATCGTGGGCGCCGTCTCCGTCATTCCGAAGAGCGAGGCGGTGTACATTCGAGGCATGGCCATCCTTCCCACCGCGCGAGGGCAAAGAATCGGAACGCTTCTGCTGGAGCAGGTAGAGGCGTACGCCTCTGGACACGGCTATAGGCGTTTATACTTGAGCACAACCCCTTTTCTCACTCGCGCCATTCGATTGTATGAGCATTGTGGTTTCCTACGGAGCGATGAAGGTCCTCATGACCTGTTTGGCACGCCGCTCTTTACCATGGTGAAGACGCTCGAGGCTGAGGATGACTCCTCACGATCAAACTGCCCCTGAACAGTAAGCGGGCAATGCGCCAGAGAACTTATCGGGATGGGTGATCTGTGCCAGGCAGCGTAGCCCCTCTACCAGTCGTGGACCAGGATGCTGCATGATGTTGACGTTAATGTGGTACACCTGGTGCAGTTTGAGCGCATTAATGCTGCTCCAGTTGGGACGCTTATACACTAGAGCGGGACTGCCGCCATAGGCCGGATCTTCAGTCAGAATGACAAACTGCGGGTTGGCAGCGAAAATTGATTCGTCTGTGACTTGTGGATAACCACCCCCACCGGTATTGTCATGGAAGATATTGATACTATTGGCATCCTGCAGGAGTTCATCGCCAAAGGAACCACCACCAAAGACGTAGGGTTTCCCCGGCGTACTATCGTCTACTTCCAGTAACACCCTGGGAGCAGGTGTCCCTGCCACTGCTGCCTTGATCGCTTTGATTTGCTGCAGCAGCTGATTCACGACCGTTCTCGCCGTATCCTCTGTGAATGTCAGATGCCCTACCAGCAAGATTTGCTGGAGTACCCCTGAGAAATTGGCGATTGGCAGATCGACGACATCTAAGCCAAGGTTTTTGAGCTGTTGATCGTATTCTTTCGTCTCCCCGCCCCAACTCAAGATCAGGTCAGGCTTCAATGCGACGATCTGCTCAACACTGTACTTTCCATTGACATCCGAGACCTTCGGCAGAGATGCCAGCTCCGGCGGGTAGCTCGTGAAATAATCAACTGCGATTACCCGACTCTGGAGATGCAATGCCCCCAGCATTTCACTCGCGCTTGGAAGCAGCGAGACGATACGTCGCGGAGCAGTGGTCGGAAAGACGATCGGTGTTCTGTAAAAATCGAGCGCTACGGTGGGAGTGGGCTTTGGCAGCGATCCGGTCGTTGTTGATGTGCTTTGTCCACACGCGCTGAGCAGCACGAATAAAGACAAAAGCAGCGCCAGGAAAGGACGAAGGGAGAGAAAACGGGAGAACATCGAGTCGTAACCTCCTAAATTACAACGCTCGTTGTCTCCTCGCGGCAATGGAGGTCAACCAGGGACATATACGGACCCAACGCGTGAAGCGACGTTTTACTTCACGTTGGTCATCGATGTCCCGGTAGCTCGCTCCTCTTACGCGAAGGATCGTGAGCATATCTCATCGGGCAGGTCTCCTGGCTTCTGGCTTCAAACGCTTCTCATCTTGCCTTCCCATTCGATTTCGGAACAGTGGCTTAATCTCTTGAACGAAAGAGGATGAGTCGCTCACCAGTTACAGTAGCGCGTGAGACTGCGCCGGATTTGCACCGGCTTCCCTATTCTGCCTATACTCCAGGCCACCCAATGAGGAACAATAGTGATGGATGTAGTATATGCATTTGGCGTTGGCGATGTCAATGATACCGCTCGTTTCCATCCACTTCATCTGGAGGTATGCTCAGGCCTCATAAAGACGCCTCTTCGTGCAAACGCTTGATATCTACCGCCATGCCTGCGACCATCAAATACACGCGATCAGCAGTCCGGGCAAGTCGCTGATTAACATATCCCAGGGTATCCCGGTAGACCCGTCCGAGAGGATAGGCCGGCACAACGCCAAGGCCAACCTCGTTCGAGACTACTATGAGCGTTTTGTTTGGCTCCGCAGCTTGCACTACAGCGAGAAGCGCTTCGACCTGTTTCAAGGATAATTCATCAAACAGGTTGCTCGTAATGCGCAGTTCTTCTATACCCTTATCACCACTTTCGCGCTGCCCCGGCTCTTGCGACACCATATTCCCCAGCCAGAGTGTCACACAGTCCAGAAGCGATACATCTGCAAGCTTGTACGCCTGCCGTACCGCTCTTGCAAGGTCAAGCGGTTCCTCGATCGTGTGCCACTCCCGTGGGCGAGATGCACGATGGCGAGCAATGCGTGCGCGCATCTCGTCGTCTCCAGCAATGGCAGTGGCGATGAAAGCCACTGTCCTCCCACTGCTTACGGCCAGGCGTTCCGCGAAAACACTCTTTCCGCTGCGCGCACCTCCCAGTATCAGTATCAACCGTGGAGGAATCGTTTTCTCTGAAGGCCCGATGGATTTCTTCTCCTGGTTATCGTTTCCGCATGGGAACTTCCTCAATTCAATTTATAGACTGCATAGCAACAATGGAAGACCGCAAGCGGTGTGCTCATACTCGTACCATAACCAATACCAGCAACGCCACTACCTCCGCCACTTCTTCAATAGCCCCGTAGCTATCACCTGTCAGTCCTCCAATGTTCCTGGTTATCCAGAATCCCAGCATCAGTGCCGTAAAAGTCACCGTCATCCATACGATCAGGCCAATGAATTGTCCCGTAGTCAGCACGATTGCCAGAGCGATGATGCCTGTTGCTAGCAGCCGCTCGGTCGTAACAGCCTGGTGAAAGGCTGCCCCTAAACCAGTGGTGCGCGCACCAGGAAAAACGCGCAACACCAGCACCATAGCCCAGCGCGCAGAGGGCAATACAATCAACAGGGCAAGCGGGAGGGCGTGTGCACTTACACTGGCGAACAGCGCAAATTTGAGCAACAATAGACACGTTGCGCCAAGCACACCGAAACTTCCTACACGACTATCGCGCATAATCTCTAATTTGCGTTCGCGCGTACTGCCACCAAAGAGTCCGTCACACGAGTCCATCAGCCCATCTAGATGGAGTCCTCCCGTCAGTATTACCAGCGCTGCAACAAGTAACGCTGCCAGAACGAGTTGCGGAACGAGCGGAGCAAGTACCAGCACAAGCAACCAGAGCAGCAATGCCAGCAGCAAACC
>CATPCK010000095.1 GCA_955652655.1 uncultured Ktedonobacteraceae bacterium
CACGCCTGGTGTACAGCCCCCCAGCCCGTTCGCTGCTGGTGCTCGGTTATTCCGATGCTTTCCTTGCAGCCGATCACGTCCCGGAAATCATGGCACATGGGCCAATCGGCTTAGAAGGCTTCGATAGGCGTCTTGTTGAGAATATGAGGAAGAAGCATCTCCAACTGGACAATATCGCGCTGCTGCCAGAGGGCGGAGGCTGGCTCCTGGTCGAATTTGGCGGCAAAACCAGGCAAGAAGCTGAAGACCGCGCCCGCGTGTTGGTGGAGGAATTGAAGCGTGCAATGAACGCGCCATTTATAAAGCTCTGCGCTGAACCACAGGAGGCGGCAAGAATCTGGGCCGTGCGTGAAACGGGCCTGGGAGCCTCTGTTTTTGTACCTGGTGAGCCTCACGGCTGGGAGGGTTGGGAAGATGCGGCTGTGCCGCCCGAAAAGCTGGGTAGTTATCTGCGAGACCTGTGGAAGCTGATGGATCGCTACGGCTATATTTCTGCTATGTATGGACATTTCGGTCAGGGCTGCGTTCATACACGCATCAACTTCGATCTGACCACTAGCGACGGGATCAGGAAATTCCGTTCCTTCATGGAGGAAGCCGCAGATATCGTGGTGGGATACGGGGGTTCAATTTCAGGAGAGCATGGCGATGGTCAATCGCGTGCCGAGTTGCTGCCGAAAATGTATGGCCCCGAACTTGTTCAGGCCTTCCGCGAGTTCAAGGCCATCTGGGACCCTGACAAGAAGATGAATCCCGGCAAGGTGGTCGATCCGTATCGCATGGATGAGAATTTGCGGCTGGGTACAGGATACAATCCACCTCAGTTCAGGACGCATTTCAGCTTCCCTGATGACCAGGGAAGCTTTTCCACCTCGACATTACGCTGCGTTGGTGTTGGCAAATGCCGCAGGACAGAAGGTGGCACAATGTGTCCAAGCTATATGGTAACGCGCGAAGAAGAGCATTCAACGCGTGGGCGGGCGCGTTTGCTCTTTGAGATGCTACAGAGCGATCCCCTAAAGGGCGGTTGGCGCAGCGAGTCGGTGAAAGAGGCGTTAGATCTGTGTCTGGCTTGTAAAGGTTGCAAGGGGGACTGTCCCGTCAACGTTGACATGGCGACCTACAAGGCCGAATTTCTCTCCCACTACTATCAGGGCAGGCTTCGCCCTCGGAGTTCCTACGCAATGGGCCTATTTTACTGGTGGGCCAGGGTTGCCTCCCGTATGCCGGGCATAGCGAATTTTTTCACTCATGCGCCGCTCTTCAATAATGTAGCTAAGCTTATGGCAGGCGTGGCTCCACAGCGAGAGATGCCGGTTTTCGCTCCCCAGCCTTTCAAAGAATGGTTCCATAAGCGAGGTCCGCGCAATACAGGTCACCCGAGGGTAATCTTATGGCCTGATACCTTTAACAACTATCTTCACCCTGATACGGCTAAGGCAGCAGTAGAGGTACTTGAAACTGCCGGGTACCAGGTCGAAGTCCCTGAGCAATCCTTGTGCTGCGGGCGACCACTCTATGACCATGGCATGCTCACGACCGCCAAATGGCTGCTTCGCCAGATTCTTGAGACGCTGGAACCACAGATAATTGAAGGTGTTCCCATTGTTGGCCTGGAGCCAAGCTGTGTAGCTGTCTTCCGCGATGAGCTGCTCAATTTCTTTCCCAACGATGAAAATGCCAGGCGACTCAGCAAGCAAACCTATCTGCTGAGTGAATTTCTTGCGACGAAAGTACCAGATTTTCACCCCCCAGAACTGCGTCGCAAGGCGCTGGTGCACGGGCACTGCCACCAGAAGGCCATCATGCGCATAGGGGCCGATGAGGTAGTCCTCAAAAAGCTTGGCCTGGATTTCGAGATACTGGATTCGGGTTGTTGCGGCATGGCAGGCGCTTTCGGTTTCGAGAAAGAACATTACGATGTATCGATCAAATGCGGCGAACGAGTCTTGCTGCCCGCCGTGCGCAGCGCTGCAAGTGATACACTGATTATTGCAAATGGTTTCAGTTGTCAGGAGCAGATTGCCCAGACGACAGAGCGCCGCGCCCTACACCTGGCGCAGGTTATTCAGATGGCTATGCGCGAGGGTGATACTGAAACAGCAGGAGCGTTTCCCGAAACGAGATATGTGACGCAAGCCGCGCACCGTTCACTATCCAGAACGCCGATCGCCGTTGGCGCGAGCGCTGTCCTCCTCATCGGCGCTGCCGTGATGTGGATGTTGAGAAAGAGAAAGCCGCGATGAACATTTCACTCTTTATCACTTGCTTCAACGACACGCTCTTTCCAGAGGCTGGGCAAGCAATGGTGCACTTGCTTGAGCGTCTCGGACACACGGTCGATTTCCCGGAGGAGCAGACGTGCTGTGGGCAAATGCACTACAACACCGGTTACCAGCGAGAGGCCCTGCCACTCATCCGGCGCTTTGTGAACATCTTCAGCTCGGCCGAGGTCGTTGTGGCTCCTTCGGCCTCCTGTGTTGGCACGGTGCGCGATGTCTACCCACGCGCAGCAGAGCAATTCGGTGACCATCAACTCGCGGCAGAGATAGCGGCGCTGACACCACGCGTCTATGAGCTGACCGAGTTCCTCGTCCATCGCCTCGGCCTGGAAGACGTCGGTGCGTATTATCCCCACCGGGTCACCTACCACCCGACATGTCACTCGCTGCGCTACTTACACGTAGGTGATGCCCCCCTGCAATTGCTGCGGGCGGTACGCGGCATTGACCTTGTTGAACTGCCAGACGCCGAAGAGTGCTGCGGCTTTGGAGGCACATTTGCCCTCAAGAATGCAGACACTTCGATGGCCATGCTTAGCGACAAGTTGCGAAATATCCTGAATACAGGTGCCGAAGTTTGCGCTGCAGCGGACAACTCCTGCCTGATGCATATTGGAGGCGCTCTTCACCGCCAGCGTGCTGGCGTGCGAACGGTTCACATTGCCGAAATACTGGCATCTACCTAGGAAAGGAGCCTTGTGTGAGCGAAACTCTCTCCCCTACACAGGCAACACACCAGCTACCCACGTTTCAAGTCTCAGCGAGACAAGCGCTTGCCAACACCCAGCTACGCCGCAATCTGCACAAGGCGACCCACACCATTCGCGACAAACGCGCGCAAGTCGTCGGCGAAATGCCAGATTGGCAGGAACTTCGTGAGGCGGGCCGGGCACTCAAAGAACGAGTGCTGCGCCATCTCGATATCTACCTGTTGGAGCTTGAAGCCTCGGTGCAGCGAGCGGGTGGCCATATCCACTGGGCACGCAATGCGGAAGAAGCCAATGCGATTATTACACAGATAGTGGCCGATCACGGAGCTCGCGAAGTCATCAAGGTCAAGTCGCTCACAACCGACGAGATCGGGCTCAATCGGGCTCTGGCAGCCAATGGTATCAATGCCATCGAGACCGATCTGGCCGAACTGATTATCCAGTTGGCGGGCGAAAGTTCTTCGCATATTCTCGTCCCTGCGATACATAAGAACCGCGCGGAGATTCGCGAACTGTTCTTGAGCAAGTTAGAGGTAGACGACAGCCTCACCGATGAGCCAAATGAACTCGCCAATGC
>CATPCK010000096.1 GCA_955652655.1 uncultured Ktedonobacteraceae bacterium
AGGGTGACCGATGGGGCTTGAACCCACAACCGCTGGAGCCACAATCCAGTGCTCTGCCTATTGAGCTACGGTCACCATGGTTTTGGTACCGCCAGTATAGCGGAGACCTTGATCATTGTCAATAGCGTTTTCGCACTTTTTGCAGTGTGAAGCATATGTCTCATCCTGAGATCCGGTATGAAAACGGCGCTATTGCTCTATTTTTCCTCGACAACTCTACCATCCTATGGTATTATATAAGCCAATATTTACGTTTCCAGTTAGAGAGTGGCCTTTTATTTTTGCGACTCCCTGCCTGTGAGAATGGGCACCTACGTGCTCCTAACAAAAGAGAACCGATGCGGGACCTATTGTTGGCAACGACCAACCAGCATAAGTTGGAAGAATACCGCGCTATTTTTTCAGATTTACCTTTCAGGCTGCTGTCACTCCACGATATTCTGTTGAAAATGGATGTAGAGGAAACTGGAACGACGTTTGCGGAAAACGCAGAGATGAAAGCTATTGCATATGCAAAGGCTTCAGGACTGCTCTCTCTCGCTGATGACTCTGGTTTGGAGATTGATGCTCTCGGCGGAGCTCCTGGGGTGTACTCCGCACGTTTCGGGGGCAGTGAAGCATCATATGAAACACGCTTCCGTTTGATTCTTGAGCAACTCAAGGGACTTCCGGCGGAGAAGCGGACTGCGTGCTTTCGTTGCGTTATTGCTATAGCTGAGCCTTCAGGATATTGTCAAACGGTTGAGGGTATTATAGAGGGCAGCATTGCGGATGCTCCACGTGGTGAGCAAGGGTTTGGGTACGACCCCATTTTTCTTGTTCCCGAATTAGGGAAGACCACTGCTGAACTGGCTCCAGAGCAGAAGAATCGTATCAGCCATCGAGGACGTGCAGCGCGATTAGCTGCTGTTCTCCTTAAAAATTGGCCGGTTAGTAGCGCGGGTGGGGTATGAGGCTCTAATTAGTAGCCTGAAAATTGGGAGAGATGTAAGGAACTGGAATTTATGGGGAAGAAGCCGCCTGTACGCGTGGCACTTGATCTGGAAACAACCGGGTTGCATGCGGAACATGACGCTATTCTTGAGGTTGCTGCAATCAAGTTTCAGGGAGCCACCGTACTTGATACATTGGAAACTCTGGTTGCACCCGGGCGTCCTGTTCCTTATCGTGTGCAGCGTCTCACCGGAATTACCCCACAGCAATTGATCGGAGTCCCTCAATTCGAATCCATTGCGCAAAAATTGCAACAATTCATCGGTGATTTGCCTATCGTTGGCCATAGCATCCCTTTTGATGTCGGCTTTCTGCGCCGCCGCGGCCTGGTGCGAAATAACGCCTTAATAGATACCTTTGAACTTGCGACCGTACTTCTTCCTTCTCTACCTAGCTATAACCTGGGACAGGTCGCCGGGGCTCTTGACATAATGGTGGCGCCCGAACGACATCGCGCTATGGTCGATACGGCGCTAGCAATGCAGGTTTTTCTGGCTTTACACCAGCGACTACAGGCAGTTGACCTTGCACTGCTGAAAGACTTGGCGAACCTGGATGCGCCACATAGCTGGCCGTTGCTGGCTTTCTTTCGCCAGGAGTTACGTGATCGGCAGGAGAAAGAGGGCTTGCGAGGCGTTCCCATTCGTGGCAGCTTAGGAGATCGCTTTGCAGCACAGCTAGGCATGGACCCGCGCGTCCTGTCTTTTGCAATTGCACGTGAAAGCGATGCTCAGGTCAACGCCGTTCAAATTCCACAGGTGGAGACAACCCCTGCCGCTTTGAATATGCTTGAACAGATGAAAAACATCGTTGAAGTGATACCTGAACAGCCCGACCAGGCGGCCCCTCTGGGATACAGGACGGCGCGTAAAGCAGTGCTTGAAGCATTGATGCAGAGGACGACGCTGTTAATGGAGGTAACGCTTGGCGGCAGTGATTATACTCCTGCTTTGCTGCCCGCCCTGGAATGGTTGTCCGACACGACATTTGAAACGCAATCAGGTACCTCGCCGCGAAGGCTTTTGATCGCGTGTTCCAACCAGCAGAGTGCTCGCCGCCTCATCGAAACTGTCCTACCGCGTTTGCAAGCTTCTCTGAAGAGCCAGCTACCGGTTGCATACCTTGCTGAGCACGGTGGATACCTATGCACTCATCGCTGGTTTGGCGCGGCATTGAGGCGTACAAGTGGTGAATTGACTGCGGAGCAAGCTCGCGGCCTTGCGAAACAGGGAATATGGGCTCAACAAACTTTAACGGGGGAACGCGGTGAACTGACGATGCTCCCACAGGAAATCACCGCCTGGGAACGCATCTCTTCCGGCGTAGAGCGCATCCCATCGGCAGATGGACGCGTTGGCAGCGCCTATGAGCGTTGTGTTTATCGCCGTAAAGGGTACTGTTTCGTTAGTAGAGCTGAGGAACGTGTGAAAGCAGCAAAGATTGTCGTTACCACTCATGCCGGGCTGCTGGACGATCTCACTCACTCCCATTCACTCCTTGCGGCTATTGATCGCCGTTTAATCCTGGATGCAGATCTCTTAGAAGAAGAAATGGCCCGTTGGAGCAGTACCGAACTCGAGCAAACGCGCCTGCTGGGGCTGCTCAATACCATCGGTACTGAACTTCCTGACGGCCGTTACCAGGGTTTGCTAGCTCTGGGTGCACCAGCATTGCGTGAAAATGGACCTGGAGGGCTCTCAACGACGCCGACAGTTGGCAAGTCAGAGGTTGATACTCGTATGCGCACGTGGTTTCAGACGCTGCATCATGCCTCAGCTGCTGTCTCCAATTTGTTTAGTTGCTTCGGCCAACTTTTGGAGGAGTTTCTTCAGCACGGCTCGGGCGCTAATAACGGTGGGCGTGACAAGGGACGAAGTTCTTATGGAGGGCGCAGTAACGAGCGTACTGATCAGCCGTTACGCTTAACGGGAGAGACTCATAATCTTGGGGCATGGACTGATGTGGAACGTGCATGGCAGCAAACAGCGCAGCGTCTCCAGCATGTGATAGATCTCATCCACGAGGCGGAGCGCGTTCTCCTGACGACGCAGCATAGCCACCACCGGCTAGATGTGGGCAGTGGAGAGAAAGATTCTGTCGCCTCCGAACTGGCCGCCATCGCATGGAAACTATTAGAGCAGAAGCGGCTTGGGCAGCAAGCACTTACCCTGGCAGAGAGCGATATGGTCTACTGGCTGCGTATGCCACCCGCTCCCCCACCATTTGTACAGCAAACGGCTCAGCAGCGCCTGGTGGTGCCACCTGTTCCCTTAACGACCCTGCCCAGCGAGCATTCACATCCACCAGTACCTGTACTTTATGGGCAGCAGGTGCAGGTCTCAGCCTTATTGAAACGAACGATTTTCAGTGTGGATACCAGTACTATACTTGCTGGAGCGTCGCTTTCTGTGGATAATAATTTCTCCTTTTGCCGGGGACGTTTTGGCCTGGAAAACGATGCATGCCCTGCGTTGTCAGTGGTGACTGAACATCACGAACAGACGCTGTTATACCTGCCAAACGATGTACCTGAGCCCAATATGCCTCAGTATCAGCGCAGCCTGGATGAAACGTTGATTCAACTTGCCACCGCACTGGAAGGCCAGATGGTGATACTCTACACTTCACATGCATCGCTACGCAGTTCGTATGCAGCGATAAAACCTGTCCTGGAAGGGCGTGGTATTCTCGTGCTAGGTCAAGGGGTCGATGGTTCACCGCGCCAGCTCTGGCAGCTATACGGCAGTCAGGAGCGCGTTATAGTGCTTGGTACAGGCAATTTCTGGGATAATATCGGAGAGATCAGCCGGGTACCCGTCTGCACATTCATTACGCGTCTGCCTATGCCTGTACTCAATGATCCACCGGTTGCCGCACGTGCCGAACACTATTCAGACCAATTGCATCAGTTGACTGTGCCAGTCGCATCTCTGCGACTGCGCAGAGCGCTGAATAGGCTTGCCTGGAGCGAATCCAGGCGCAACGTGGTCATCCTCTTTGATCGTCGTGTTCTATCTAAAGAATATGGCTCTACCATACTACATACCCTTCCTCGCTGCTCACAGCGTCAGGCGGCTGTTTCGCATATGCCAGAAACTATTCTTGATTGGCTGACAGCCTCTGGCTCATGGGAATAAGCCAGTCCTCGCTCTTTCCTTATCACTGACCGATCCTGGACAAGCACCAATTGGAATTCCTCTAACAACTGTAACCCACCCACGTAATGATGTGTATAATGCCGATATTTCGGTAAGCGCCCACCATTATTGTATGTTATGGAAGTAGCTGCAGCCTCAGACTTCGTTTAGGGCTGCAGCTATCTTTTTCCCGGCCGTTCGACGTCCGAGTTTTTAGCGGGCTCTTGACGATCCCATCAAAATAATGCACAGTAGAAAGAGCATAGTGGATAGACCGCTCTCTGAAAGGATACATCATGTCGTTAAAAGCCATTGAGCATACAAATCTTCGCGTTGTCTACGGCGCCTGCCCGCATGACTGCCCTGACTGTTGTGCTCTCGAGACAGAGGTGGATGAACATGGACGAGCTGTTTGCATCCGTGGTCGGGCTGACCATCCAATTACACGGGGATGGCTTTGCGCCAAGGTCAACCGTTACCTGGAGCGTGTCTATCACCCGGAACGTATCTTGTATCCTATGCGGCGTGTTGGCCCGAAGGGGAGCGGTGAATTTGCGCGAATTTCCTGGGAAGAGGCGATTGCGGAGATTACTGCCCGATGGCACCATATCATTGCTCAACAGGGAGCAGAGTGCATTTTACCCTATAGCTATGCTGGAACGCTGGGGCTGGTCAATGGTGCAGTTACCGACAGTAGATTCTGGAATCGCTTAGGTGCTTGTCGTTTAGAGCGTGCAATCTGTGGCCATGCTGCTGAGGAGGCCGTGTTGCTGACCGTTGGTGGGCGCCTGGCCCCTTCGCCGGAGATGCTGCTTCACAGTAGACTGGTGCTTATCTGGGGCAGCAATCCCGCCAGTACCGCTCCACACATCATGCCCTTCTTACGGCAAGCTCAACGCAGTGGTACACGCGTTGTTGTCATTGATCCGGTCCGTACACTCACCGCCCGATCCGCTGATCAGCATATCCAACCCTGTCCGGGTACCGACGCCGCGCTTGCCCTTTCCCTGATGCATGTAATGGTGGAGGAAGGACTTCACCGTCCTGAATGGATTGCGACCCATACGCTTGGCTGGGAACACTTATTAGAGCGAATAATGCAGTTTCCACCTGAACGGGCGGCTCGGATAACAGGACTTTCGATCGAGACAATTGTTGATCTTGCGCGCAGTTATGCCACGACGACGCCTGCCCTTTTGCGCGTGACAGACGGTATCAATCGCCACACTAACGGTGGCCAGACCGTCCGTACCCTTGCTTGCCTGCCGGCTCTGACCGGGCAGTATGGCCTACCTGGTGGCGGTCTGATGTATAGTACCAGTGACTGGTTGCAATGGAATAAGGCAGCGGTGGCACATGGTAATGATCCAGCCTGTCCACCAGCGCCCCGCACTTTAAACATGAATCGCCTGGGAGCCATTCTCACTGGCGAGGCCGATCCTCCAATCTCCTCACTTTTTGTCTACAATGCCAATCCCGTTGCTTCTTCACCAAATGCAGGAAAAATCGTCGAAGGGTTAAAGCGTGCCGATCTGTTTACTGTTGTACACGAACTCTTTGAGACAGACACCGCTCGCTATGCTGATATCCTGCTACCGGCGACCAGTCAGCTTGAGCATGTGGACCTGCACAAACCCTACGGTCATCTCTCGCTCCAGTACAATATGCCTGCGATTGCTCCTCAAGGTGAGGCGCGGAGCAACTGGGATGTTATGCGAGCTTTAGCTGCAGGCATGAGATTTGACGATGCGTGGTTAAAAGAGGATGCCAACGAGGTCATTCGTAGCGTTCTCGAAGCTACTGCGCAGAACAATTCTTTGCTTGCTGGTATTACCCTTGCACGCTTACAAGTTGAAGGTTCGATTCCGCTGGCGATACCCGCTGAGCAACAGGTTCCCTTCGCGAATGGGATCTTCCGCACACCCTCAGGCAAGGTCGAATTTTATTCGGAACAGGCTGCAGCAAAAGGATACGACCCCGTTCCTGGTTGGGAACCTGAAGTAGAGTCTGGGGTAGAAGAACCTGTACAACGTTCTACCAACTCACGCTTGCCGCTACTATGCCCGGCGGCGCATCATTTTGTGAGTTCGACATTTGGCAATCAGGAGCGAATGATTGCCAGGGAAGGTGCTCCAACGCTGCGCATACACCCGTTGGACGCTGAGCCTCGCGGTATTCACCATGGCCAAATGGTGCGCGTGAGCAATGAGCGAGGAGAATGTAGCCTTGTGGCCGACGTGACGGAGGACGTACGCCCTGGTGTACTGGCCACAACCACTGTATGGTGGCCGAAGTTTAGCCCGGATAAGCGCAATGTCAACTGGACGACTTCTGACCGGTTGGCCGACTTCAATGGTGGCAGCACGTTCTATACGAACATGGTGGTGGTCGAAGCACTTTCTTAATTTCCTGTTCTGGCGGATATGCCGCATCACTTTTTGGTCGGCGTTTGAATATTTAATAGAAGAGTACTACCACTGTATGTTATAATAGCGCCAGTGTGTAAAAAATAAGAGGGCTTAGTAAGTGAAACAAAATGATATTCCTCCTGTTTCCCTGATGAATAACCAGTCCGAAATGATTCAGTATGGTGAAACAAATATAGAATATCAACAGAAAGTACTCAAATACATTACTGAAATCGGCTCTTCGCTTCGGCTGGATATGGATACGGATACACTCTTCAAGCGTGTATCTGAGGCCATATGTACAGCGCTGCGCTTTCGCTATTCAGTGCTGTACATATCTGATGGCATTGGGTATTTTCGTGCCTGTGCAAGCGCAGGTAACGGCCATGAGGAAGAAGAGTACTTACGGCAGCATCCGTTACCTGACACTGTGGTCGCCCGATTGATCAGTGAAGATTACCGGATGAGTGAATCGTACTTTATCCCTGCTGAGGCTCCTCTCTGGAAAAATGACCATATCAATAGTTTCTTTGTCTTGCCTGGTGTGCTAAGTGAATCTTCTACACTGCATGAGGGGCGAGAAGTCTCATCTGACCGCTTCTGGAAAGCAGAAGATCTGCTGGTGGTTCCGCTTGTCAGCGGCGATAACACCCTTCTGGGTTTTTTGACACCTGATGCTCCGCTTGACGGCCTGCGCCCAACAGATGAGACCCTGTCTTTTCTCGAGTTATTTGCCAACCAGGCGGCAGTTGTCATCGAGGGGGCACGACTGTACGAAGAAGCGCAACGGAATAGCGAAGAACGAGCAGCACTTATTGAGATTGGCCGGGTGCTCTCGGCGCCTGAGGCATTGCGTGACATTGAAACGGTCTACCAGACAATTTATGAGCAGGTGAAGCGGGTGATGCCTGCGGATGCGTTTTTTGTTACGCGCTATCTCCACCCAAATGATGTGCTGATGATAGATTACTTTATCGACGAGGGGGTCAGCTACCCTCCTTTTGAGTTTCAACATTTTCCAACCAGTATGAAGAAACTCCTCTTTGAGGAGAAACAAGGCTATATTTTTTCTACTGAACAAGAATATGCGCTGTTTATCTATGAAGAGATTCCTGAAATCAACGACAATTTGTTCGGGAACATGCGCCCTTCGCAATCCCTGCTCTTTGTGCCGATCCATTATGGTGAAACCCCCATAGGATTGCTTTCATCTCAAAGCTATCAGCCTCATGCCTATACCAGGCGGCACCTGGAAATGCTCAAAGAGATCAGTATACAGGCAGGTATCGCGATTACCAATGCTCGTTTGAATAGCGAGTTACGCGATGCGCTGAAGCAGGCGCAAGAATCTGATCAACTCAAGAATCATTTCCTGATGACAGCCTCTCATGAACTCCGAACTCCTTTGACCGCCATTCAGGGTTATCTCGAATTATTGGGTGCTTTTGGTGAGGTAATCGATGAGGAAGCGAAATTGCGTTTTCTCAACAATGCCCGTCGAGCCTGTGAAGAATTGGTCTTACTGTTGGGCAATGTGATGGATACCAGTCGTGTTGACCAGGATGGGGTTTCTTTGAACCTTGGGCCTGTAAAAGTGATCAGTACTGTGCAGTTGATTCTGGAGATTCTAGAGCCGACAATCGCACGTGAAAAGCGACCTGTTGAGGTAAGGATACCTGATGACCTGTATGTTTGGGTAGATGATTTGCGGTTGCGTCAAGTATTGCTCAATTTAGTAGGTAATGCACTGAAATACACTTCGGCCTTTTCAAAGATTGAGATCACTGCAAAAGGAGTGGATGGTGACACGATGAATGAGCTGCCGCTATCTCCTGATGGCTACCTTCTCGATACGTCTTGCGACCAGTTCGTGATCATTGCCGTCAAAGATTGGGGGCCAGGGATAGGAGTGCAAGATCAGGGCCGACTTTTTACCAAATTTATGCGCCTGGATAGCGCCTTAAACAGCATACA
>CATPCK010000097.1 GCA_955652655.1 uncultured Ktedonobacteraceae bacterium
CATGTCCGCTGCCATGCAGGTCGCGAAGAGCTGGAGTATCTCCACCGCCTGCTCACCCATGATATGTGCGCCCAGGATTCGATGTGTCTCCGTAGACACGATGAGCTTGCAGAAGCCCTCCCTATGGCCATCAATGAGGGCCCGGTCCAGCGCAGCGTATGGCACCACCGCTACGACGCAGTCATGTGCGGCACGCGCCTGCACTTCGGTGAGGCCAACACTGCCATACTCCGGGTCGGTAAAACCACCATGTGGGACGATCCCGTGTTGTGAGATGCGATTGACACCCAGGACAGCATTTTCTGCCGCTAGCGCTCCCTCCTCGTTTGCGCTTTGCACCAACAACATGCGCCCGGTTATATCTCCGGCCGCGAAGATATGGGGGGCAGTCGTCCGCAGGAAGTCGTCGACCACAATGTACCCGCGCTCGCTCTGCACGTTCGCGGCAGCGAGGTTCATCGCCTCCACGTTGCCTGGCCAGCCAACGGCTAGCAGGACTGCCTCGGTTGTGAGTTGGCGAACCTTGCCCTTGTACAAGTAGAACAATCGTAAGGACCCATCCTGTTGCTCGATCTGCTGGACTCCTCCGATGTTCGTGATAACTTCGATACCGTGCTTTCGGAAAGCCTCGGAGATACCGTGTGAAACCATTTCATCCTCGCCCGCCAGGAGCCGTGGCGCAACTTCAAGCACGCGCACTTGGGCCCCAAACGCCGCAAAGCATGAGGCCAACTGGCATCCGGTCGCAGCGCCGCCCACCACCACTAACTGGCGCGGCAACTTCTGCAATGACCAGACATCGCTGTGCGTCAGCGCGTACTCGTTGCCTGGGAAGGGAAGCCGACGTGCATGACCACCCAGACAGAGGATGAACTTCTCTCCCCGCAAGTTAGTCAAATCGCCGAGAGCAACGCTGTGCTCGTCAACGAATCGAGCGTCACCGGCGTTCGCATATACCGTCACCCCTGCTTGCTCCAGGTGACTTTGTAACAGCTTTTTCTCATGGATCCGCTGTACGATGTGCTGCGTCCGCTTCAGTAACGTCGTGAAGTCTACTGCCGGCTTCTCTCCCACGAGTCCATAATCGGCGAACTGCTCCGTATCACGTACAAGCCGCGCCGCCTTGGCTAGCACGCGAGTTGGCACGCAGCCATCGTTGGTGCAGGTCCCACCCATCGCCCCACGCTCGACCAGCGCGACCGACGCGCCCAGTTCCCGCGCCCGCAGTGCCGCTGTTACCCCGGCAGGACCCCCGCCGATGACGATGATGTCTAACATCTCAAGCCTCCCTTCTTTAGCTGTCCCTCGGTCTGCCCCAGGAAACGAGGTTGGCCGCATTAACCTGCCTGGCAGATATAGTCAGCGAGAAACGGCCCGCTGATGCCGCAAAATCCTTAGTATTTGATGTACAATAATGATAGCAAATTTGGGCCCTGTTTTGCTCGTGTGGCTCCAAATACATGCGCTCTACAAGACGCTTGAGAATTTAGATGCGATTGCCCTGTAGAAGCTGTTCGACAGTAGCGGTGTTGGTGTGCTATAATGAAACATCCCTCGTGCTACAGAAAAGCTTTCTGTGATGAGTAGTTTGTTATAAAATAACGGTATAGGGTGAGCACAGCGCGGGGGCGCGTGAGATGGACCTCGCCAGCTTTGATACCTGATAAGCGGCTGTAACCCACTTCTAATGACGATCCGCTTGAGGTGCATATCCACCACATCATTACCGCTCACCGCAGGAGCACCGCATGCATGTTATCCACGGGACCTGGATACCCGAAGACACACACGAATTTATCCAGAAAGGGGCCTTCTACCTATGGGTAGAGACGGATATCCCGACGGGCGAATCACGGAGCCGTGCTGGCACCGTTCACCCCAGGCATCTTGGGCAATCAGCCCTCTCTACATTTCTCACGGAGAAATTGGGCCTGCGAGAGCCTATCTCCGGCGCGCTGGAGCGCACCATATGTACCAAATACTTTCTGCTTCCAACGGCTGCGGGCAAGCCTGCTCCTTGCTTCGAACTGCTGCGCTATGTGGATGAGGAGGAGCCGATAGAGTTTGACCTGGCACCCTGGCAGGTCAGCTGTTACCAGGTGCAAGACATCATCGCTACGCTGAACGACATCCATTTTATCGCCCTCCACGCGCCAGAGGACTTCCAGCTGGGAACAGATCTCTTGTTTTGGCATCAGTACTCACAGGCGATCAAAGGCATCATCACCAAAGACCAGTATATCCCCGCCTTGAAGTACCAGGAGATCGCTTCCCCCTCGATAAATCGGGGGGCTACAGCCAGGGGGAAGCGGGCGAAGAACAGTCCCAGTTTCGAGATTCATCCTGCCTGGGAACTGCTGTCGGACACCTATGAAACGACCATTCAGCGCTATGTGGCCGCCATGCCCGGCGTGTGCGCTGCGGGACTCAACAGCCCGGACGAGGCGGGATTGCTTGACAAGGAGTCCTTACTGCGCCACTTCTCAGAAAGCCTCCTGCACGACATTGTCACAGGGACGCCTTTTACGGGGAAATTCGACGATCAGATCGCGAACACGCTCCTGTACAAGTGTGTTTATCCATACCGACCGTTTCTCTTTCAGTCCAAGGCAGAAGACACCCTGCAAGACTACAAACACTGGCTGGCTTGGCGCGCGAACTTCACGAGGGCACACACGGAGACCGGTCTTACCCTTTGCTTCCGCCTGGAGGAGGCGCCCTCCACCGATATCGACAACTGGCGCCTGCACTTTCTCGTCGCATCCCGGCGCGATCCTTCGTTCAAACTGAGCCTGGACGACTACTGGTATCACGATGCGCAGACCCGCGCCGAGGTTATCCGGCACTTTGGCCAGGATTTCGAGAAAAACCTGTTGCTGGCCCTGGGGTATGCCGCGCGCATCTATCCCAAAGTCTGGGATGGTCTGGCAACGGACCGCCCGACCGGGTGCCACCTCACCCTGGACGAAGCGTTCGCGTTCTTAAAGGAAAGCGCCTGGGTGCTTGGAGACGCGGGCTACACCGTGATCGTCCCGGCGTGGTGGACGCCGGATGGACGGCGGCGTACGAAAGTCCGCCTCAAAACAGCGCTGCGTTCGCCCAAAGGAACAACTGCGGTCAGCCACGGCCATTTCAGTCTCAGTGCGATCATCGCCTATGAGTAC
>CATPCK010000098.1 GCA_955652655.1 uncultured Ktedonobacteraceae bacterium
GAAATCCACACGGCCGACAACCGAATACGATGATCTCTGGAGCCTTGATCGAAAGGCGAAAGAGGCAGAGGAGGACCGTGACCGGAGGCCCGGCAGACCGCCATAGTTTCCTGAAAAGCCAGAGAAAGATATCCTGCTCTTCTTAATGCGTTACGCTCCCCATCTGCAGCCCTGGCAGCGTGATATCATCGAGATCGTGCGCACCGAGATGCTCTACTTTATTCCCCAGGCGCAGACTAAGGTCATGAATGAAGGCTGGGCCTGCCTCACAGGAGAAAGCCTCGTTCTCACAGAGCGTGGGCTTCTCCGCTATGATACGCTGCATGAACTTCTGGCTCAGGGAGAAGGAGTGACAGTAGGTAGCGGCAACGGAGCACGAGACAGCATTACTGACCGCCACGTTCGTCGCAATGCCCCCACTATCCGCCTGCGTACACGCCGGGGTCTTGCCCTGGAAGGAGCCGATGAACATAAACTAAATACCGGCCCGGATCATTGGGTCGCGCTGAAAGACGTAAAGGTTGGTCAGAGCATTCCTTTGAGCGTTGGCGACAATCTCTGGCCTGAACAACTTGTACCAATCGCATCTCCTGTAAGCATCGTCGCTCCTACCGTGGTAGATGTGGCGCAAGCCGCAGGAGTGGGGGTTCATACCGTCTACCGTTCTATGAGTGGCAAGACCACTTTTGTCGCCGACCGCATTGCTTCAGCTATCCAGAACACTGGCTACCAGTTTGGTAATAAAGGCAAACCTTTGTACGGTCAGCGCCTGCCGCTTGTAACACCTACCCATGTCACCGCGTCGTTCGCTGAATTTCTTGGCTATCTCATTGGCGATGGCAATATTCACGTCTCAAAGAATGCCGTCGGTTACACAACTGGTGATCGTGAGTTAGCTGATCGCTATGCCCAACTCGTCCTGGAACTGTTTGCAATCGAGGCTGTCCCGACATGGGATGACAGGACGCTCAATGGAAAAGGCGGCCGTTGGCGCGTCGTCTTCTATTCAGCAAATGTTCTTGATCTTCTGCAATCGCTCGGCATCGATCTACGGGCAAAGGCGCGCCAGAAACGCATTCCATCTGTCATCTTGCGTTCACCTAAAGCAGTCGTGAGCGCTTTCTTGCGAGCGTACTTCGATTGCGATGGCTGTGCTTCGACCAAAGAAGGCGTGATATTATCTACCTTCAGTGAAGATATTGCTCAGACACTGCAGGTATTGCTCTTGAACTATGGTATACTCACGCGCCGTTATGGTCCTAACGTGAGAATTAAGAGTATGTCAGCCCGCGTTTTCGCCGATGAAATCAACTTTGGCCTTGCTCGTAAGCGTGAAAACCTGGACCGGTATCTCTCAAGCCATCGGTGGTTCATAAAAGAAGACCCTACAGATGAAGTGGTGAGTATAGAGCATGGCGTAGCCGATGTATATGATATAACGGTAGAAAACTCGCACCGTTACGTCGCTAATGGTATGGTGCACCACAACAGCCTATGGCACTCGCGCATTATGCGCCAGCTGGGCGAGCGCGGCGTCATCACCGATTCCGAAATCATCGAGTTCGCACAGTTACACTCCGGCGTCCTCTCACCCTCACGCACCTCGCTCAATCCGTACTACCTGGGTTTCAAGATGTTCGAGGATATCGAGCGGCGCTGGGATAATCCAACCACAGAGGAGCAGAAGAGACTTGGACGTAAGCCAGGCATGGGGCATCAGAAGCTATTCGAAGTGCGCGAATTAGACAACGACGTTTCATTCCTGCGTAACTACCTGACTGAAGACCTGGTCAAGGACCTCGATCTCTACCTCTTCAAGAAGGATGGTGATGAATGGGTTATCTCAGAGAAGAACTGGGAAACAGTACGCGATGGAATCGTTGCCAGTTTGACCAACTTCGGCTATCCCTACCTGGTCGTCGACAACGGGGATTATCGCGGCAACCGGGAGCTTTACATCAAGCATATGTTTGAGGGCCAGGAACTCGACCTGAATTATGCTGAGAAGACGCTCCAGCACGTCTATACCCTGTGGGGCCGCCCGGTCCACCTTGAGACGATCTACGAGGGCAAACGCATCTTGATCACATATGATGGGGAGCGCAATACGAAGAGTACCCTGGAGAAGTAATACTATCGAGATGACTGACAACAAAGTCGCTTGCGTGCGCAGCGACTTTGTTGTCAGTCATCTCATAAACTATTACCAGTAGCGTTCCTCGGTCCATGGGTCAGCGTGGTTGTGGTAGCCGCGCTGTTCCCAGAAACCAGGGCGGTCGCGCTCCATGAACTCAAGGCCATCGAGCCACTTGGCACTTTTGTAAAAGTAAAGCTTTGGCACCAGCAAGCGAACAGGGCCGCCGTGCTGAGGCTCCAAATCCTGGCCATCGTGTTTGAGAGCGATCATCACATCATCGTCATCAAGGTCAGCAAGAGGGAGATTCGTCGTGTAGCCCGTCCAGGAGTGCGCCGTTACAAATGTAGCACTTGGTAAAGGTTTGGCACGCCTTAAAATCTCGCGGATATGCACACCTTCCCAGGTATTATCGTAGCGACTCCATGTCGTCACGCAGTGGATATCGGCCGTAAAGGTGGCGCGCGGTAGGGCAAGGAATTCCTCCCACGTCAACTCAAGAGGATGCTCGACTTTCCCGGTTACTTTCAGTTGCCAATCCGTTGGGAGTTGTTGAGGGGTGCGCTCATAGCTTAACACCGGCCACTTTTTAGTCAGGTATTGTCCTGGTGGAAGACGATCTTTGCCATCTGGCCTTTTTTCATCTAGCGCTCGCTGCGCAGATTTTTTACCAAACCATTGCATGGGTCAAATGCTCCTTGAGATATAGCAGATCTCCTTGTGATCCAAAGGTGAGCCATTTGGAGCAGAGGTGTATACTCTATTATAGAGGGTTCACCAGTTGCGTAACTGCTAAAAAGAACGCTACAATAGTGCTGGTTTATTCCCTGCTCAATCTATACGTAGTATGCCGCCCATTTGGATGTCATATTACAAAACGACATCGGTTGATAAGAGGCAACACTGCCTGAAATAAAAAAAGCGAGGCTGAAATGATAATTTTCCTGCTGGCACTCATCGGTACACTTATTGTCATTGCCATCCTGACGATTGGCCGTCTTGGTTTTGGTCGCCGTGAGGCATTTAATGGACGGAAATTTTCCAGGTGGTTCGCCGGGTTCTTTGTCCTGAACTACATTATATGCTTGTTCATTCTTTACTTCTCTGAGCCTGCCCTGACGGGTCCATTCTGGGGCTGGCAGTGGTTACTGTGGCCACTTGTCATTAGCAGCATAGCGAATCTCTTTGCCTTCGCGCGTCCAGCCCTCAATGTGCTGGAAGATGCCTCTGCTGTCAGCCAGGGGCGGTCTCGTTCGTCGCAGAGCAGTCCCACCAAACTACCCGCGAACGCCTCACGGGGAGTCATCGCGGCAGGAATCTTTGGATTGGTGGTCGCAGCTGTCATTGGTATCGTTGTCAGCGGTTTGATCGTCGTCTTTACCACCTGGTTTGATAGTAACGCCAAAGCCCTTGCCGCTATACCTCAGGTGCGCACGGAATCCTCACCTAAGTTGCCCCCAACCGATCAAAATCATATTGTACTGGTCAGCAAAAGCATTGCTATTTACAAAGGCCAGCAGGTACTTGGCTCTAACGGACAGAACCTTGGCTCAACATATAGCATCGATCCGGATAGCTATACGTTGCAATCTATCAACCATCATCTCTATTATGTTGGGCCGTTGTCGTATAATAACATTTTTGCCAATTTGAACAGTTCGACGACGCCAGGTTTCGTAGTAGTAGACGCGGAAAACCCTGAACAGGTGCCAGTCTTACATACCGAAGCAAGCGCTTCTCTTGCCTTCCTCCCCGGCGCGCTCCTCAACCAGGACCTGTTACGTCATGTCTACCTC
>CATPCK010000099.1 GCA_955652655.1 uncultured Ktedonobacteraceae bacterium
AGCCAGCGGAGTAAACAACTGTGTGAAGTCGCTCGCTTTGAGGAACGGCTGGAGGTAGCTGGCATAATACGTTTGCGCCAGGCCCTCTACCTGGTCCAGCAGCCCGGCCAGAACAGATGAGGTATGGGCTTGCTCGATTGAGGTTTTCTGGGTATCAAAGAGCACGCCGTGGAAAGTCAACTGCTGAGTCTGGCGAACCGTGTCGTAGCTAACCTGGATCTCTGGCTCCTGGGCATAGTCTGCCGAGTTAAGCTGGTTGGCTGGCGCCACTTTGTTCTGGGTCACGGTATATACAACCGTGCCGGTCCACTTGGCGAAGAAGGTATCAACCACATCGGAAGGCAGCGCCAGGGCCAGCTTCTGACGCAGGAAATCATCGGTCAGGCTGCTCGCCGTGATCGGGACGGCATTGTCGGACGAGATACCGCGAATACCTGCAGCCAGAGTCTTGACCAGGGTAAGCGCTGCATTGGGATCGGAGCGATACTTGCCGATCGGATCGAAGCGCTGTCGCAGCAGGTAATTCAGATCTTCCACCGTAAAGCCACTGTTCTTGACGGTCGCCACTATATCAACGAAGCCCAGCGTCTGAGTCAAAGGATAGTCGGCGGCCAGCTGCGTCACGGGATCAAGACTGAGCGATTTAAACGGGTCCAGCCCGCACAGGCCCTTCAACGCGATCAAATCTTTCACGGCCAGCCCCAGTGCTTTCGCTAGCAGACCATAGCGATACAGTAGTGAAAGCGTAGCCAGGGTCAGCGGCTCGCTGTCTAAGGTCTTGCCAGCATCGGTCAGGATCTGTCCAATCTCATCAGCCGAGAGGTTGAGCGCACCCTGAACTGCATTAAGATGTGTTTTCAGCGAAACATTGCCAGTCTTGGGATCCTCTGCTTTGCTATTGTCCCAATGGAACGGCTGGTATTGTTTGCTCGTCGCATCAAAATATGTCAGGTAGAGTCCCAGAGGATGATCGAATACGAGGTCATTTTGCAGGATGCTCTTCGTCAGGAAGAGCCGTGCATACAAGGGCAGGACACCAGTAGTCGCCAGGTTGGACCAGAGGGTCAGCAGTTGCAAATGGCTATTCTGACCCGGCTTACACTTTCCGGCCAGGGTATTGAGGTGGGCGATGGAGAGCAGTGCCGTTGTGAGAGCCGCACCAATATTCGTCCCGCTGAGCGGAATAGCATGCTGGAGAATAAAGACCTGCAGGGCCCGATCGGTCTCTTCCATACTCCAACCGAGGCGCTTCCACAAGCGTACAAAGAGGTTGATCTTCAGGAAAACCAGGTTGTCAGCGGCAGTGCCGTTGGCATACTGCAGCGTTGTCTGACCGAAGTTCCCATTGGGGTCGGTATCGTAAAGCACGAGGATCGTGTTGAAGTCACCATTTTGCCAGGCGGTGTTAAGCCAGGTCTTCGCATCAAAACCAGCGGTAACGGTCGAGAAGGTCGCGCTCAAGTCAGTCAACTTCTGCTCGAAGTCCGTTTTTTCGGCGCTGGTGAAAGGCTGGTAACCGGCCTGTCCCTTGTAGCGGAACACATCTTCGACGGCGATACCCAACTTGTAAAGAATGCCGAGCGTGTTCAGTTGCGGATTGACAAAACCGGTCTGCATCAGTGCTATCATGTCTTTATAGCTCACACCCAGTCTCTGGGAAAGTGTTTTCGCGGAGGCGAGGGCCGCCAGAGCATCCTTCTCGGTCGAGTAGCCATAGAGGGCAAACCAGTTTGTCAGGGGAGTAGCGCCGGTGTAAAGCGCGTACTCAGATGGCGTGATACCCAGGTATTCAGCGAAAATGGAGCTCCGGTAGTAGCTCTTCGGGTTAGTCTGGGGCGCGAACAGCTCCTCGGAGGGACGAAACACGTCCAGCACCTGCCAGAAAGGCATCTGGTAGTAGTCGAAGAAGCCGCGCACCGTTTCGAACCAGAGGTCGAACGGTAGGGTGAGCGGGTAGTTAGCCTTCTTCAACGTATCGTACGCGGCTGGAAGGATGTTCTGGGGTTCCGCCAGCAGGTCAGGCGTGGTGGCATTCCCGGTATCGTGGACCGCGTTCTGATCCAGCTTGCTATTCACAATAAAGTATTCGAGAATCTCGTTGACGATGTCGATATATGGCATCACGGTATTGGTATTTTCGCAGGTCAACGGCAGGTAAGGCAGATCTGGACGACGTTCGGTGAGCACGGTATAGGGTGTCTTCTGCGGATCAGGATCGGGGGCACCGGGATGTGCGGTGTGCCAGTTGTTCAGGTAAGTAGTCCACGAAGCCTGGTCCACAAAGGGATAGGGCGCGTTGTTGTGCTTTGACTTCCAATCGCTCAGGAAACTGGCCCACAGATTCGAATGTGGATCATTTTGCCCATATTCGAGGAACTGGAGCAGATCCACGAAGTAAGCCGCGGGACTCAGCACCGAGCGGCAGTGCTCGCACTCGCAGAAGTCGAGCGAGCCAAAGAGCGTATTGAGAGTAGGATATTGCTTGATGAGGTTATCTTTGGCGGCCTGGCGCTGCTCCTGGGAAGCAGAAACTGCAAACACTGGCGAACTGGATGTAACCTGCTGCGCGGCTGAGAAGAAATTGCGCGTGACAACAGTGACCTGCTCAGACTTGCGATAGATCAGTCGCGCTTCCTCTATTGAAGGGAAGAGGTGACCATACCGGTCGATGAATTCACTATCGTTAAAAGCCACAACATCGTAGGCCGAGGTGAATCCCTGGTCTAGCATGACCTTGAGCGATTCGTTGGTTGGTGTGATCTGATACAGGCGCTGGAGCGTTTTGACGCTCTGGGTCGTAGCCGCGATCTGAGCCTGGGTCGCTCCCGCAAAGACCTTCGCCTGGTTGGCGCTTACGAAGCTATCGACTACGGTCTCGCCCAGTACAAAGCTGAGTGGCGCGGCATTCTGCAGGAACGTCTGGACGCTCTGGTTATCTTTGCCCTGGTTGAGCTGGAGTTCATTATTTGCCAGCATACGCCCTACAACCTGGGTGGGATAGCTTATTCGCACCTTGCGGGCGAGATCGTTAGCATACGCATCCAGGTTATCGGCGGTTTTAGCGCCATCAGCAACATATGTGGATGGGATCAAATTCTGCAAATTCTTGTCGTTATTCCCGGCCAGGGTTTGCAGGCGCGTCTTCCAGCCGTCGGGCTTATAGAGGTCCTTGTTCACTAACTGCGTCGGGTCGCTCCCGACCTCCTGTTGGATCGAAGCAGTTAGCTCGGCGTTGTTAAGCGTCAGATAGGCCAGCTTGCCCTGGAGGCGCAGTGTGTCGATAGTCGCCTGGGGAATACCATGCTGCTGGGCCTGCTGCCAGAAATCCTCGCCACTAGGCGGATGCGAGAAGTAGAGATCGCTGAAGATCGCCTGTTGAGCAGCACCCAGTCCAGACTTGCCTAAGAGATCCCCAAAGCTCGACACGGTGCCGGGTACCTGCGCGGCCAGCCGCACCCCGCGCGCGAAGTTGGTAAAAGCAGTTCCAGCCGCCGCAATCTGCTGATCGTTGAAGTTCGTGATCCCGGCTTTATTAGTCGCAGCGAGCGCCTTCTGCACAGCCGAGGAGTCAACCCAGGCGAGTTGCTGAGGATCGGTGGGCAGCCCGGCGCGGAAGAGCGCGTAGAGGGTATCTTGACCGAGGTTCGTGGTCGCGCTCAGTTTGTTGGCGGTCGCGGCGAGGGAGATCAGACGGGGATCCCAGCCGCTAGATTGGGCCAGGAAAGTCAAATCCTGGCGCGAGGTATCTTCTTGAGCATTGCCCAGATTGACCGCCGCCACACCAGGCTGAGCGTTCAGATCGCCGCTCAGGCGCTGGTATTCCGGGGCCAGCGGCTGCACACTGGCCGGGGCGATCAGGTTGAGGGTCTTCTGCTGGCCAGGGTTGTACTGGGCGGCTGAGATCGAGATCTCTTTCCCATCAGCCCCGACCACACGCACATCGAGATTCGCGAGCTTGCCGCCTGTGCTATATGAGAAGGTATACGCGCCCTGAGCATCGGTTTTTGTTTCGTTAAGCAGAGTATCCGCGCCGCCGAAGCCGCGATTATAGAGACGGACGATGAGACTACTGGCAGTCAGTCCGTGATCGAGGTAGATAGTTCCCTGGAGGGTATTTGTGGGCGGGGGGGTTCCACCACCGCCACCACCAAGCGGTGCAGGTGGCACTCCTCCCGCGGGCGGCACATTGATAGGTGGTGGCACCACGCTAACGGGCGGCACGTTTACCGGCGGCGCTACTGGCGGCACAGGCTGCACAGGAAGTGGAACCGGCGAAACTGGTATGCCCGGCGTGGGTATCTTAACAACCTCGATGGGCGGCTGGCTCGGTGCAACTCCAGGCGAAGGAGCCAGGGGTCTGACCTCGGCCACCATGTGGGGAGTTATACCTGCAGCGCCCGGCCGAGGGACCGTTGGAGTCTGTGGCGTTTGTGAGGGTTGGCGGATGACCGTTCTATCCGACTCAAACCTGTTCACAATGGCCTGCGCCGTAGCACTATCGACGATACCAGTGAGAGGAAGTCCCTCCGCCTGCTGGAACTGGATCACTGTCCGCTGCGTACTTTCACCAAATATTTCATTGAGAATCTCCAGGGGCGCGATTGTATATCCTATACTGATAAGTCGACTTTGCAAAAGGGCCACATCTTTGCCCTGCTGGTTCAACTCCAGATTCGGGTCCTGTTGTGTCATAGCTAATGCCTCTCTTGTTTGAACTATGCTCTATTTCACGTTTTAAAGTTTCGATCCTAACCAGTTAACCAGGCGTTTCCCGGCCTGGTAACTCTTGTCTACTGCCGCGACCCCAATTGCGACCGGCGTAGAAACAACAGTAGCCACGCCTCCTGCCACAAAACTAGTGGTTTCGCCTACTCCCATCTTCTTCAGGCCTTCATAAACCTTCACCCCCGCTGCGGAAGAATAATTGCTGACATCCAGGGTCTTTTCAATCACCTGGCCAACAGCCATCCCACCTCCTGCCGCCATGGCTACCGGGTTCCCTGACATCATCAGCCCGGTGCTGACCACGCTGATGCCCGCATCGACTTTCTCTTCAGTAGTTTTCGCGGTGGCAACTTGAGCAACTGTCAGCACCGCAGCAATCGGGCCGGCTACCTTTCCAACCACGCGAGCAACAGGCGCCAGCGGCTTGAGCACTCTGGCTACAGGCGCTAAGACTTTGGAGGCTTTAGACACTGCCTGAAAAGCTGGTTCTGCTTTACTCAGCACGGCGGTAGCTTTAGCAGCAACCTGCTCGACCTTGGCCGCTTCGGATCCAAGTTTGAATGTGTCCGCGAAGGCTTTTTCAATATTCAGGTCAGCAGCAGCTCCTGACACAGCCGAGGCCGCTTGTGAGGGAAGTGCCGCTAACTCTCTGACCGTTTCAGCCAGTGTCCTGTGAATGGTGGCCTGGTTGCTGAGGATAGCTGTGTCTAAAGCCAGTTGATTCACCGTTGCTCCAGTCCTGGCTGCTTCTTGCACATATGCCGCCCTCGTGGCGGCAACGAGATCGGATTCGTGGCGGATCACACCGGCAAGAGCCTGTTGCCGGATAACTCTCTGGAGCATGCCTACTTCTGTATGAAAAAGTCCTCTTCCCGTCTCAACTATAACGGTGAGTTCTCTTTGCGCTCTAGAAACGGCGCGCGAGTAATACGCGACACCGCCTGGGGAAGTTCTTTGCGCCGCGCGCAGGGCCACCTGGATCGGGTGATCAAGTTGTATATTTCGTCCCAGGGCCGCTCTGTTAAGCAATTGCCTGCCATACTCCCAGAGTCCCATCAAAGATTGATGTCCATCAGGGTCATGGAAAGCCAGCGGGTTATTCGCGACATATCCATAGAGGTTCGATCCATCCACCAGGCCAGCAGGGTCACAACTGGTCCACCGCCCCAACCAGCAGGCATAATAGCGCGCGCCGTGGTAGTACAGGGCATTCTCTTCATCGCGCTCCTTGCCTGTGTAGCGGTAGCGTTTGGGCGTCTCGGTCTGACTGCGCGTAGCCTGGTACGAGGTACTGCCATGAGGATAGTATTCTTCATAGGTGATAATCTGCGCCCGGTCATCCAGTTCTAGACTGGCTGTGTCGAGATGATTGCTGAATTGATAGCGCACGAGTTGCTGCGGCGAATTGTCACTGCCCTGCGTGCGCGTTTCGATCAGGGCTATGCGGTGCTTATCATCCATCATAGACAATGTCTCACGCTCCAACGTGATCGTACTACCGTCGCCGCCATACTCACGGTAAATCTCAAAGCCGCCCAGGTAGATGCGCTCTTTCAGGCGCGTGGGCGTTTGCCCGGAAGCTGCCTGCCGTTCGGTGACTTTGCGCACTCTTTGCCCATTTGCATCATACACATAATAGGTCGTCTCAGGCATCCCGCCGTTGCTCACTACCTGTTGTGCCGTGGCCTGAAGTTGATCTCTATAGTCCCACTGCATGAGCGACAGATGCGACATGCTGGTCATGTTGCCGTGAATATCGTAGCTCAAGGGCTGCACGGGATCGCTCCCCATTTGCGTGCTGCTCAGGCGGTTGCTGGCCTTGCCCACTTCGAGCAGGCTTGCCTCGTTGTAGGTGTATGTGCGCGTCCAGCCGGGCTGCGCGGGATCAGTGCCACTGTGCAGCATTTGTAGGATGTTGCCAACTTCGTCATAGCTATATTGCTGGAGATAGCGGCCCATCGCATTGCCATCTCCAGGCTGCAACAACCTCATGCGTGAGCTATCGTCAAAAGTCGGCGGGATCGGTACAAGCGAACTTCCACCGGCGGCCTGGCCTAGATGCTCTCGCCCGCTGGCCTCAATCAGGCGATAGATTGCGTCGTATGTGTAGTCGCCTCCTGCCACGACCTGGCGATTGCGGAAATAAACGGTCTGCTGGGCATCGTCCTGGATATGCGTGATGTTTCCTGTTGGATCGTAGGTGTAGCGCAGGTTTTGCACGCCGACAGGCGGAGTGGCTGGATTGGTCCCGTCGCCGGGGAAGGCTGCGCCGCGCGTGCTGAAAAGGTGAGTCAGACGAAAGGTCTGCGGGTCGTACTCATACTGTGTTTGTACGCCGTTCCCGTATTCGATCAAGGTGCGCTGGCCTTTGGCATTATAGTCGATGTTCGTGACAAAACTGGTTGTGGTCGTCGCGCCCTGCACATTGGCCTGCACTTGTTCCAGGAGATTGGCCTCGTTGTAGAAGCGCCGGACCACGCTGTTATCTGGAGTTGTCTGAGTATTCGGGCGGCTGAGTGCGTCATAGGTCGTGCTGCTCGTGTAGGTTTGCGCGTCCAGCGCAACTGCCGAGGACCAATCCAGTGGTTGTTTGTAGTTGCTTGCAAGCTGGCGATTGCCATTCAGTAAATTCCCTTTGAAATCGTAGGCGCCACTGGTTACGATACCCACGCCGTCGAAAACCTGGTAGACCTTGCTCCGCAAATTTTTCGCTTCAGGAGTAGCGCGCGTCTCACCATAGACACTGCGCTTCACCAACGCTTCTGGCCCATTGTTTATGCTCAAATGAAGCTCCACGGGCCGCCGCAAGCTATCGTAGACCGTGCGCTGAGTATGCCCACGGCTGTCCCAGAAGCGCATCACCTTGCCAGCTACATCGTTGAGCATCCAGCGCTCGCCGGCCTCCATACTGGCCTGGTGGATATGCTCGCCGGGCAGGTTGTAATCATAGCGCATAACGACGCGCTTGCGCGCATCGCTGAGCGCGCGCTGGTAACCCTGAATATCCAGGGTGACACGGCTGGCATAATACTCGTCAACAGGAGTGTTGTTGCGCGCAAAGCGGTTGTGCACAACCGTAAGGAACGTGTGACCCAGCGTATCAAAGTAGGCAACGGTCGGGGTATTCGCGTGAACGGCGGCCTTCTGCGCGGCGGTCTGCTCCTGCACGCCCAGCGCGCCACTCTGGCGCTGGTCATACCACGTCGGCAGGTAATCCGCGTCTGGCAACCTCTGGAAGAAGTCGCCCACGTCCAGGTCGCTTTTGGGCGCAAGCTGCACGGTATCGTTGACATCCCAGGTGGCTTGCTTCCAGGGATCGAAGACGACCTTCTCATAGCTGTGATTGGCATGCAGCGTGGCGGCAACGCGCCCGATAGGGTCGTAGAAAAGCACAGGACTAACCCCGGTCGCCAGAGCAAGCTCAAAGTGATGGGTGGCGCTGAAAAACGGCTCGTACTTGCGCACAGGCTTGCCCTTGTTATTAAAAATCGTCCAGCCGCTGCCTACCCAGCGCGGCGTGCTCACCGGCCCACCCTCGACCAGCGGCCCCGGCTCCGCCTGGAGCTTCTTCTGGATTTCGCGCCCAAAGCCGTCCGAATAGGAAAAGTGGTGTTGCACCTTTGTCCGCTGGCCCTGCGTTAAGTCGGCATTATGGGTTTCGCGCGTCAGAGTGTAGACCACCGGGGGCTGCGGCTGAGGGTCGTTTTGCGTGCGCTGATAGGCGAATAGATCGTATATCAACCTCGTGGTCGCATCCTGAAGAACGCTATATGGATCGCTTAAGGGATCTTGTAGGTGCGCGTCAATCGCTGCGTCCGTCAGGTCCGCGACAAAACTATCCAGCGTGTCCCCCAGGGTTTCCTCCGGCTTGCCCATCACCGCCGTTCCTACGACCATGCCCATCGCATCAAACGCCACCACCGAACGGTTGCGGTTCGGGTCCATCATCAAATCAGGTTGCAGCACGCGATAATCGTTGCCTTTACCGGTCAGATTGCCATTGATGTCACGAGTACCAGCCGTCGTGCGATTGCCGAGCGAATCCTGGGTTTCCTGGAGCAAGAGATCGTAGCTGTCGTACGTGACGATCGTTGTGGCTCCGAAAGGATTGAGGTAGCGCTGGGAGAGGAAGAAATGCTGGCTGGCATAGCCCAGTTCCTGGGAAGGAGTATCACCAGTATTGGGCGAATAGAGCGTTTGCCCGGCAGGCATCCACCAGTGGTCGTCAGGATCGCTGGCGGGGAAGCTCCCGCTTGCTTTCAGATCGTTACTGCGCGCATAGCC
>CATPCK010000100.1 GCA_955652655.1 uncultured Ktedonobacteraceae bacterium
ACCCCGGGCATAGGGGCCCTGTCAATAGTGTGGCGTGGTCCCCCGATAGTACACGCATCGCTTCTGCAAGCATTCGAACCGTGCAGGTGTGGGAGGCGGTGAGCGGGAGGCTGCTTCAGACCTACACCGGGCACAGGGGCTTTATTGTGTATAGTGTGGCGTGGTCTCCTGATGGGACACGCATCGCTTCTGCAAGCTTTGATGAGACGGTGCAGGTCTGGGCGGCTGATAGTCGATAGCTTCTTGCCACATAGCAAGACTCGACGTGCATGTTCTACGTACAGGCTATCATAACAAACCTGGCGCAGAGACCCTCATCCATTCATGGTGAGGGAGGAAGCGCCAGCAGGCATTTCCACTGTGGGGCATGACACAAAGAAGAAAGAGGGAGAACCACACAAGAGAGGAGTCGTGCCATGAAGCAGAAACGCGCCTATCGCTACCGCTTCCACCCCACCTACAAGCAAGAGCAGCTGCTCGCTCGTCCATTTGGGTGCGTGCGCTCCTGTTACAACTGGGCACTGCACCTCGAGATCCAGGCCTATCGGGAGCGTGGCAAACGCCTTGGCTATGGAGACCTTTCTGCTCGCTTCACCCTCCTCAAACAGCAACCAGAGACCATCTGGCTCAACGAGGTGTCTTGTGTGCCCTTACTTTTCTCGTTCGCTTTGAATTTTCCAGGTCTCTCCCGTGGGACGATAGGTCCGCTTTTCAATGGCTTCAATTCCTTTTCGCTCAGATTCCACTCGCTTTTGGTACGAAGATGTGGTTCTTGCGTACTCAACGAGGTGCTTATAATGTGAGCTCACATCCACTACGATATCTTCAGCGTTGACAATCACGACTGACGGTTTCTCCCTTTCTACATAGACCAAACTTTCTTTCAGTGCTTGATCCGCTCGTCCAGACAACTCTTCTAAGTGATTGAGCATTTTGCCAGTCCTCTCGGCATGCAGTTCGAAGGTGATGATTCCTATATGATGCCATTTCTGCCGTGCGATAAGCTTGACCATTTCCTGTAATTCGGTCAGCGTATTCGTTGACTTTGCCTCAAGAATGATTTGGCGCTGAATGGCAAACTTCACTGGAGCAAGCGAACTTCGAGAGCAGCCAAATAAGCTGCAGGATCTTTGCGAAAGCGCCACTGCTGCCGACGAGATTCCTCCCGCTGCCGTAACTGTCGCCGCAGGTCGCGCCACCGTTGATAATCCCTGGGTTGGAGTTCCTCAACCGAGAAAACCTGCGACGTTGTGGTGACGGCAGCGATCACGCGAACAGACCCGCGGACTACGACACCAGGAATGGCCCCACGTCGGCCCGTGGCTCGTCGCTCATGGACGCGGGCCACTCCAAAGCAATGCTCCAGTTCATTATTAGTCCGTGGCAAGCCCTCAACATCATAGCAGTGGAACAACCCTACCGCGAAATTGTCAGTGATCTGACAAAAATGCTCAAAGGCACTGGCAAGTGGCCCCAGTGTGGCGATCTCGTCTCGCGTCTGGGCAAGGAGAGCCAGATACTTTTCACGGACGTGCTGGCCTGCCTCCTGCTTTGGATTGGCGAGAATCGCTTTCGCCTGATGCACGAACCGGTAGGCGTTTTGAAGTGGTGGCCACAGCGTCGCAGTGGCTTGTAATCCTTTAGAAAGAAGTTGTTGGAGCTGCTTTAAGGATGGGGGCAATCTTTTTTTTCCTGGACACGGGCAATCGAGTCACTGATCTGAGTAATACGATCATACAAGCGGAGACCAGAAGCCTCCAGAGGCGAACGTCCATCATCGGTCAAAGAGGCTCGCACGGCCAGGCAGTAGTCTCGGATCGCTTCGTTTTCTGGTGTGCTGTGCTCTTCCAGCGCGCGCTCAATCGGTCGCACACCCCGCAACTGCTTCTTCAAGAGGGTTTTGACATGTCGGTCAGCTTCATAGAAAGGCTTGATGGCATCTTTGAGATAATGAAACTGGCAGAGTTGATGTGGGACCTCAGGGAAGACAAAAGCCACTGCACTGCCGATCGTCTCTTCGCCGTCCGAGATCACCCCTTTGACTGACACTTCCAATTGCTCCAGCAAGCGCCGGACTTCTTGCAGCAGCGCCGTCAAATCCCCCTGGGTACTACTGAGCAACGGACGGGCGAGCAAGATTTCTTCGGAGAGACAATCACGGACGACCCAGAGGACTTCATGCCCCACATCCGGCTGTAACCCATCGAGGGCTAGAAGCACGTGGCCTTGCTTCTGAAGCCGGGCCTTGACCCGCTCCTGATCCGTGATGCGCAAGGTCACCAGTTCTTCATAGCGCTGCATCAAATGGGTAACGGCTCGTTCTGAGATCACCAGGCCACGGGCCTGCAAGCGTTGATGCATCTCTGGGACACTGCGATGCTCCGTGAAGCGCCAGGCGCCAATGAGGGCAATCACATCCAGGCCAAACTCGCCATGAGGCAGCGCCCACCGTCCTTCCTCTTCAGGATGATATCTCACGTGATACCGCGAGCAGGTGGGGGTGGGACACTGAGACATGACCACCCTGAGCTGCCAGAGTCCCTGCAAGGTCATCACCTTCCGTCGACAGTGATACGCCACCCACAATCGGTTTCCGCATTGTTCACAGGTCTTGCGAAGCGGCGTCAGGGTGGTGGTGAGCTGCGCTTCGGGTCGAGGGGTTCGTCTCGCCATCGTTTTTGCTCCTGCTGCAAAAAGGCCAGCTTTTCCACCTCAGCGTACACCTGCTGTCAAGGAAAGTTTTCCGTTCAGCATGATTTGTTCTTGGGGAACACCCAGTCTCTTTAATTCGTCGGCCAGGACGTAGGCGTGGAGAATAGAAGCATGTGATGAAAGTCAATTAGACAGTACCATCGGTGGCTATTAAACGTGCCGATTGAATGTTGGCAATGAGTAGGTTTCCCATGGAACTGCCAGCGCCAAGTCTCTGTGCTGATATACTCTCACCTCCTGATCCCAGCGGACCTTCTTGAGTAACCATCGAAGAAGGAGCAGCGTCCCTCAGTGAAGCCACAGCCTCATCAAGAGAAGCTCGTTTGGAAGACGGTTTCTCCGGACGAGTGGAGGATAGCTGCTGCTGGGAAGCCTCTTCAGCCCGATAACTCTCGACGCTCATCATATCCAGGATCACCGAATGATGAACCAGACGATCAATAGCCGCCATGGTGGTCATCGGATTTTTGAAGATTCGTTCCCATTCGCTGAACACGAGATTTGTCGTAATCATGACGGATTTGCGTTCATAGCGCTCAGCCAGAAAGGTGAAGAGCACCTCCATTTCATCACGATCATGTTGGACATAGCCAATGTCGTCGAGAATGACGCAGGTAAATTTGTCCAATTTCGCCAGTTCTTGCGGCAGACGCAGGTCCCGCTTGGCTGCCAGAAGCCGCTGGACAAGTGTGCTCGTGGGTGTCCAGAGCACAGGGTAGCCAGCCTCGATTACGGCATACCCAACCGCTGCCAGACAATGACTTTTCCCCACCCCCGGTTTGCCAATCGCGATAATGTTCGTCGCTGTCTCCAGGAAGGATGCGCTTTTGAGGCGTTCCAATTGCAATTGCAGGCTTGGGGAGAGTCGGCTGAGCGAGAGCGTTCGAAAGGTTTTCTCCACTGGTAGTCCCGAGGCACGCACTAGGCGGGCGGTCCGTCGTTGTGTGCGCTGCACTGTCTCAAGGCGTGCAAGTTCATAGAGATAGGCTTCATGAGACAATCCTTCCTTGGCGGCACGCAAGGCCATATCGGCGAAGACATCGGCCATCGCCCCCAGGTTGAGTTGAGTTAAGAGCGTATGCAGTTGGGTGGATCGATTGGTGGTTTTAGGCATGGCTTCTCCTTGATGGGATCAGTTCGTCAGAGGGTGAAAGGTCCAGATGAGGTGTGGACAGAGCCAGGATCTCGGCGGAGTGAGGGGGATGAACCAGATCCCGCACGGCATCAAAGCAGGGCAATGTGCTTGCTTCTAACAAGAGGGTAAGCGCGATTTCGACCTCACTTTCCGAGATAGAAGCTGCCAGATGTAAGATGCGCACGTAGTCCCGATCAGCCCGTTCGATGCGACTGGACACGAGACGATCATACGCCAGGCGAAAGGTCGTGGTAGGAAACAAGTCATCCCGATAGCGGTAGGCAGCAAAGGCACCGGGCTTGCGCACCAAGGACCAGATCACATGACGATAGTCGATACGATGCTGCTGTTTGCCGATCAGGCGCGCCATGGTGAAGGCCACCGTGCTGCCAACATACCCCTCCAGCGTCTCTGCTCTCAAGCGTACCAGCACAGAGGTGCCAATCAAACGAGAAGGGACTGAGTAGACGTTCGCTTTGATCTGGATCGTGCTGAATTGACTGACAGTCACTCGAACCTCTTGACAAGGGGAAAGCGCTGTGGTCGGAAGAGGCTGAAGCGCCTCCCGTTCCTGGGCAAATGCGACACTGCGCTTGAGATTGCGGGTGCGAACGAGATCCTGCAGAAAGCGCTCGTAGGCTTCACGGCTGGGAAAATCGCGACTGGCTCGCACACGCAGTGCCTGATCGACCGCCGTTTTGAATTGGTGATGCGATTGCTCAACATCGCCATTTTCATGGGCAATGCTCACATTGTTCTTGGTGGGCTGCATGCCATAATGCGCCATCAGCGCCTCATAGCGCTTCGTCCAGTCTTTGGTGTGTTCCTTGCCCGCGTTCTTCACCGCAGCCGTCAAATGATCGGTGCGATGTTGCGAAGGCACACCACCGATCTGCCAGAGCGCTTTCTCAATGCCCTCGGCCAGCGCTTCAAACGATTCGCTGAAACAGAGGGAGACCGCTTCCACATTGGAGTAGGTGAGCACAAAATGATGCACCAGATGGGGAAAGAGAACGCCAGCAAGCGTGACACCCACATCCTCCATGTGGGTAAAATCCGATTGTCCTCGTTCACCAGGGAAGTGCTGTTGGGCAAACATCACCTCGCGATCTGGCCCGTGTAAGACGCGCCAGTGTTGAATATGACGTTGTAATGTACGCACCTGCGTGGGTCGATAGCGATCAGGATGTCGTTCGCACAGGAGTGCAAAGAGCGTTGAGCCTTGCAGCGCAGGATCACGCTCCAATTGAGAGACGACCCAAGGCCAGTCCTCTTCGAACGGGTCAATGCGCGTTTTCCAGTCATGGGGGCGTTTGAGCTGGGAAGGCAGTGCGGCTGCCTGCTCATACTTGCGGGCCGTTCGTTCTCCGATCCCAGCTCGTGCCGCCGCAACTCGTTGGGTCATTCCTTTCCTTCTTTCTTGCAAATAAAGCCGAATTTCTGTATCCTTTTTCACATGACACCTCTGTTTGAATTCAGTAGGGTCATGCTAGGCCATCTCCTGGTCATCTGTCCAGAGGGGTGGTCCATCTTGTTGAGAGGCTTATGCACCGATAATGCGCAGAGCTGCCCGAGTACGGCGCATTATCAGCCAGCTTGAGCATCGATAATGCGCAGGACTGCTCAAGCACCGACCACTAGCAGAAGCGATGCGCGCCTGGCGAGCTCACGCCCGAGGTCTCTTCTCCACCCATGCCCACCACCGAGACCTCAGGCTTCGCTCGCATTCTCCGCATTTCGCCTCGACTGCTCCTCCCACTTCTTCCTCCGCCTCAGTCGAGCGAAATGCGGAGATTTGCCTCACCCACTCATCATTCGTTCTCGCTGTTTCTGATGCTCTCCGTTTCTAAAAAGTAAACGGTCGTCTGGATGGATCGTCCAACATATCTGATACTCCAGCGTCTTAAGTTGAGCGGTCACACACTTCTTGGCTTCTCCTTTTTGATCGGCACTTCTAATACGCGGTACCGGCTGTTTATATTATCGTTCATCAGGCTTCAGTGACACGAAGCTCTCACAAGTTCCTTCCATCTCGGAACATGCGCCAGGCGGCTTCGATCACCAGGAGTGCTGGCTCCAAAAGCGAGATACTCTGTAAGTACAATTACAGAACTTCTATGGAATGGAAGCTGCTCATCAAGCATGGAGAATGCTGCGAACGTACTGCGATTGTAGTATTGTGAGTGTTTTGTGAGTATGGCGTTCTTTCACGTGATGCATCTGTGATGGGCAAAGCATACGCTACCAGTAGGAAATGCCT
>CATPCK010000101.1 GCA_955652655.1 uncultured Ktedonobacteraceae bacterium
CACGCAGGGGTCGCGGGAGCAAGGGCACGTAACCTCTGCATGCCTGCTGTCACGACCCACGAGCCTGCATTGATGCCGCGGACACGGGTCGTGAGTGAGATCGGGCCACTCCCGGGGACGACCTGCTCGATCGTCTCGTCCTGGACGAACCGATCGCCAGCCTGCACCCGCCCCTTCACATCGACGCGACGCCCGGTAAACCTGACCGTGACAGGATAGGGCCCCGCAAGAGGGGCAGGATCGAACCAGTACGTCACCGCCAGTATCTGCTGCGTCGCACTCGCAAGCCTGGCCGTGAACCCACCGAGCGTTCCGGCCTCTTTGTCCGACTGGACGACATCACTTCGTGGCGCCGCATCTACCGCTGGACGCCTACGTGCCGCAGACCTCCGTGTCATGCTCATCATCTCCTCTTGCTTCTCTTCGCCCGGCTCCGCGTATGTTTAGCCCCACATATTACAGCCACCCCATCAACAGCAGGTGGCAGTCCTGGCGTAGCGCCTGAGAGCGATGCCACCGTTACCAGCATATCCTTCCATCCGAGAGAGAAGTATCATCGCTCTCTGCTCGTTGTCGCAACGACCTGCCCGGTCCTGTCTCACCGCATGCACGTCTAGAGCAGCTATGGAACACTCCTGCTTTGTTGATTATTCTACGACTGGCAATAGTACCTCTTATAATTGTACCTGCACCACATGTACTTTGACAAGTGTACCAGAATGTCCTATACTGGGATGAGATGGAGCAATGGACCCTGCGCAACCTGCCCTGCGGTCTCAGGCGAGTGAGAGTCTCCTTCGAGCGTCGACGAAACCGGATGCCCGGGGCGTTTGTCCTATTGCTCTAGGAGATGAAAGAGAGAATCACTCACCACATGCTATCGAGAGAAACCCGGACTTGTGTGAACAGAGGAGTTGACAGATGACGAACGAACCGGATATTAGCGTGTTTCGCCCTGACCGACCAGGCATCCGCAAGGTACTCGGCGACCTGGAGGCCGAGATCATGGAACTGATCTGGGCCCGTCCAGTCGGTCAGGGGACGTCAGTGCGCGAGGTGTTTGAAGTCCTGTACGAGCGCCGCCGGGTCGCCTATACGACGGCCATGAACACGATGACGCGCCTGGCCAAAAAGCACCTCCTGCGCGTGGAGAAGCGTGACCAGGCCTACATCTATTACCCCAACCTGACAAAGCCTGAGTTCGTCTCGCGTTTCGTCGGGCGCATTCTCGAAGATCTGTTCGTCAACTTCTCAGGTGCCACCCTCGAAGGCCTGGATGCGCTGCCGGACCAACGAGCTGCCGACCGCGCTCGAGTGCTGCTCGACGAGATCGCCCGCCGTCGTATGGCAGAGGAGGATGAGTAGTGCATCTCCTGCTCGGCATTTCCAGTTTCTCGCTCTTCACGTTTTGAAGCTTTCTGGCGCTCCGTCTCCTGCACGGTGTCGGTTCCTGGGCGCATCGGCGTTATGTGCAGTGCCTCGTGCTACTCGTCCCGCTTACCAGTCTTGGACTTGGCCTCGCCGGGCTGCACCACTTCGCTGGTCGCGCTTGCTTGCGCAATGCCCCCTTCTGGGATTCCGCGCTAGAGATAGCGCTTCCTGTGGGGATGGGGTTGATTGCGCTCGGCGCACTTGGCCTGGGGATGCTACGGCTCGCGCTCATGGCACGGGTCGTGCTCCGCAAGAGCTTTTCGGCTGGCCCTGACCTTCAATCGCTCGCCGATGACCTGGCGGGACGCCTGGGCGCAACCCGCGCCCAGGTACGGCTCTGCGTCTATGATCGACCGCTGGCGCTGACCTCGGGGGTGTTCCGACCGACGGTCTTGCTCTCGACCTGGATGATCGAGTGCCTGGACCGCCGTGAGCTGGAAGCGGTGCTGGCGCACGAATTGGAGCACGTAGCGCGGCGCGACTACCCGGTGATGTGGCTGGCAACTGTGCTGCGTGATGCCTTCTTCTACCTGCCAACGAGCTGGGCGGCCTATCGCCAGCTCTCGCAAGAAAAAGAGCTGGTGTGCGACGATCTGGCCATTGGCTCGACGCATCGACCGCTGGCAATGGCAAGCGCGCTGGCAAAGGTCTGGCAACATGCCGTCGAAGCGCCGCACGGGGCCCGATTCGGGGCGGCACAGCCACTGCTCGAAGCAGGCGAATCGATCAACGGGCGGATCGAGCGGTTACTCACTTCCACTGCTCCAACTTCGTGCAGGCAGTCTTTGCAGGCAAGCATGGTACGCAGGAGTATTCTTGCGTTCGCCGGGCTGCTGCTCCTAGAGGCAGCGAATGTGATCGTCATGCTCGCACTTATGGGGTGCGGACCGGCCTTGCTGCTGGGGAGAATACTCTAACAGGTGTATTCCAGGTCTCGCAACTGGCGGCATGAAAGAAAGACAAACACAGAAAACGTGACAAAGCCGAAAGAGAGCTCCCAGGTTCTTCTCTATCGGGTCACCCCTTTGTGACATATCTACTACTATTGATCGTACCTTGACGCTTGTATTCTCGACACCTATAATCCAAACAGGATGATCGGGCAAGTGCGTCGTTCTACCGGAGGCGGTGAAGTAAAAAGGAGCGGTTGCGAAAGAAGCGTATCATCACGAGAAAAGCTTGTGCCGCTCTCCTGGACGACCGTGTAACGTGGCTCGTAGAGATACTAACAAGAAGAGAACGTGTTTGAAAGAAGATTGGATCAGGCGTATGCTCTCCCATGTGCGTTTCCTCGCCGTTCGGCGGCGTTTGCTGGTCGCTGCTCTGTTTGCCGCCTGCCTGATGCTGCTCTTTCCAGGCATCAGTCTGGCGCACGCTATCCTGCTGCGATCGGACCCCGCGAAAGATGCGGTGCTCCCTGTCGCTCCCGACCAGGTACGCATGTGGTTTAGTGAAGCGCTCAATCCAGCGCTCAGCACGGCAGTTGTCGTCAATGGAGCAAACGCACATGTTGACATGGGCGATGCGCACGTCTCCACCGATGATCCGACCGAGATGGATGTCTCCCTCAAACCCAACCTACCCCCGGCGGTCTACGTCGTAATCTACCGCACCGACTCCAACATTGACGGGCATGCCCTGACCGGCTCCTTTCTCTTCACCGTTGCCCGGCCCGATGGCACGGTTCCCACGCTGAACCCAGGTGACCATCCCGGCGCGAATGCGCTCGGGGGGAGCAGCTTGAGCGGTCAGTACACCGGCCAGCTCGACGGCCCGACCTTTTTCAACCTCATCATGATTACGCTCGTCGAACTGGGTGCTGTGTTCTGGGTGGGGGCCTCTCTCTGGCAGATCTTCGTGCTTCGGCCATCGGCGGAAGATCATGCACAGTTGGAGGAAGCCAACCGGCAGGTACAGCAGCGATACGCGCGGCGCTTTGCGCTTCCCACGCTGCTCATTTTGTTCCTGGCAAATATCGGCATCCTCGTCGGACAGGCCATCGCCGTCACCGGGGGAAATTGGGGAAGCGCCTTCGCCCCCAATCTGCTGGTGAGCCTGGTCACCAGTGGACGCTTTGGGACCTTCTGGCTCATGCGTGTCGCTGTCATTCTCCTGGCGATACGACTCGCGCTGTATCCCTGGCAGCTCAAGCAACGCCCGCAACGTCTCAACACCCTACTTTCCTGGGCGAATCTCATTCTTGGCCTGGCGCTCTTCATTGCCATTACGATGTCGAGCCACGCCGCGGCGGTCTCTGCAAACGTCCTGATCTACGCGCTGCTGACAGATTGGCTCCACCTGGTGGCGGCAGCCCTCTGGGTCGGTGGCATGCTCTACATCGCCACCAGCTACTTGCCAATACAACGGAAGCTTTCCATCCCGGAGCAGGCCCGCTCACTGGTCACTGTGCTGCCCTACTATTCTCCCTGGGCGATAGCAGGCGTGGTGATCATGGCTGTGACCGGCCCGTTCAGTGCCACCGTTCACCTGACCTCCTGGGAACAGTTGCTCTCGACGGCCTATGGCCGGGCACTCGTGGTCAAGGTCCTGCTGGTTGGCGGGCTGCTCCTGACCAGTGCCGTCCATGTGCTCCTGCTGCGGCCACGCCTGAAAAAGGAGTATCAGAAGTATACCTATGTTGCTGCACGTCAAGAAACCCTTCAAAGAGCATCTGCGGCTATAGCTGTGCCGTCCGATCACGAAGCGGCAGAACCACCTGCCATACCACGACGTCTCACCCAGGAGGTGAAGTTGCGTGAGGCACGCTTGACAGGGCGGACGCGGCGTCTCACCCGTATCC
>CATPCK010000102.1 GCA_955652655.1 uncultured Ktedonobacteraceae bacterium
TCTGCTTGCTGTGGCCGATGCCGCAGAGGCGGATCGGTTCGCCTACTATGGCTACTCCTGGCTGGCGATGATTGGGCTTCAACTCGCCATCCGCACCGACCGCCTCTGGGCACTCATCATGGGGGGCTTTCCGCCCCTCAACGGGCCATATGAGGAGATGTTCCGCGTCACGACCGCAACCTACGAGATGGCGAGCGGCGCACGGGCAACGCCGTCAGCGGATGAATCCGAGTGGTCCGGCATGGCTCTCTCAAGGGATCAGACACGGCAATTTGTCACGCTGTACCAGGCGCTCCAAGGATTCGATGACCGAGCCGCTCAAGCGCAGATCACCTGCCCTCGTCTCTGCTTTGTGGGTTCGGCGGATGAGATCCAGTACGGCCAGCATTGGGGAAATGTGTCTGTGAGTTTAGCAGGTCCAATCGTGCAGGGACAGGCACAGCTCTCGGATCTGGGCTGGGATGTGCGCGTGCTCGATGGGCTTGATCATATCCAGGCCATGCAGGCAAAACAGGTGGTGCCAATCCTGCGTTCGTGGTTGGCTACCACATTGGGATCATAACCGATCGTCGTGGAACCATCCCGTTGAGTTGAGCCTCACGGGATTGTTCCACGACGGTCTCGTCAGGAGGACTAATGATCGGTATCTCCGATTCATCTGTCGCTCTCCCGCGTCTCTTCACAATTTGTTCCCTCAACGCCCGCGAGGGCGGGGAGAGATGGCTCTGATCGCCCACTACCTCAAACGAGAGGCGCGTGCTTGCTGCTCTTGAAGAGCAGGTACATTTTGCCCGTCGCCGCTTCGGACATTACGAGATGATCGATTTTGTCGCGGTGTTGCTCAGCTATGCGATCAGTGGTGAGCGCACCCTCGAAGCGTTCTATGAGCGCTTGCAGCCTTTCGCTCACACATTCATGGCCCTTTTCGGACGGGAGCGCCTGCCTCACCGCTCAACACTCAGTCGCTTTCTCGCGGCCCTGGATCAAGCTCCTATCGAAGCATTACGTACGTTGTTTCTAGAAGATCTCTCGGCTCGCCCACCGGAAAAATCGGAGAAGCCAGGCGGGTTGTGGGATCGACAAGGAAACCATTGGGTGGTGTTCGATGTCGATGGCACACGGCAAGTTGCTCGCCAACGAGCTGTACCTTGCACGCCTGATCTCCCGCCAGCACAACGCCGGTTAAGCGAGGTCTGCGCTCCTGGCTATACAGGACGCAAGCGGGGGGAAGTGGTCAGGACCCGGACCACCGTGCTCCAGGCACATACGCACCAGTGGGTCGGCATGTACGCTGGAGCAGACAACGGCGACTACAGAGGAGAACTGCGGCAGGCGGGGAAGGCGATCAGTGAGTACGTGAAAGCTCAATGTCTTTCTCTGAGTCAGGCAGTAGTACGCCTGGACGGTCAATACGGCAATGGAGCCATTGTGGCGGATTTGGCTGGACTCTCGTATGTGATGCGGGGCAAGGATTACGATCTCCTCGATATGCAAGGAGTCCAGACCCGCTTGACGCAGCCCCCAGACCAGCAGACGAGTCATCCCGAAACGGGAACGTGTCGAGCCCTCTTTGACTTCCCTGATCTCTCTCTTTCGCCCATCGGGCCACGCACACGGGTCATCGTCGCCACACATCCAGCAACTGAGACCGAGGCGAAGATCGGCATCACACGTGGCAAGGTGGTCTACGAGCTGTTTTACACGGCCTTGCCACAGGCAGCGTTTACCCCTGCCGATGTGGTAGATCTCTATCTGCATCGGGGAGGGTTTGAGTGCGTGCTCGCCGATGAAGACCAGGAGCAAGCCACAGATCGATGGTGTTCTCATACCACGTGGGGCCAGGAGTTTTGGCAAATCCTGGCGCAATGGGTGTGGAACCTGCGCCTGGAATTGGGACATGCACTCCATCCCACGCCCATGCGCACGACGGAATTTGCTTCTGCCCAGAGGGGTGAGCCTGCACCTGATCCTGCCTCGCGGCCAGCCTCCACCAGTCCCTGTTGCCTACGGGCCGCCACAGTGGGCCCGCCCATCGTACACCAAAGGGTTTGCCGGAGCTGATTTCTCTTTACAGCCGGATGGGACGCTGCGCTGTCCTGCCGGGCGGCCCCTGTATGCGGCATCCGCGGCGACCAGAGCGCAATGGTTCGTTGCGGGTGCTCTACGCAGCGCGGCCATTGTCGCTCGTGTCCGCTGCGCGAGCAGTGTCAAGAAGCGGCGACCACCATCAAAGCGCGGCGGGTCAGCGCCGTCTATTGGCCTGTCTCTTCACATGCGCCGATTTCAAGTGAGTCCCCACCTGCCCCAGGGGACCCTTCACCTCCATTGGCTTCTCATCCGGTGCTCTGGGGAGATTGGCAACGGCGCTCCCATCGGCGCGGGTTGGTGAAACTGCTTCGTCACCAGCATATCGATATCGGACTGGCTGAACCATCTCCACCGGTTCAGTCCTCCTCAGTTCGACCGCTTTCCCGCACGGAGCGAGCACACTACCGTCTCTCCTGGAAAGATCGTCTGGCACGCAATGCCCGCCCGAAAGCAGCCTCAGTTGTCTCAATCACGCTCTTTGGGATACCAAACGCTTTTGCCGCTACTCTCGGCCTCCACGTCGCCTGAGTTTGGCTCATCGGGCCAAGCGGCGCAGGAGATGTTCGTTTTCTTCTCCCACCTGTTTTCTCGATGTGTCCTGCTCTCTAGCTTTGTCTCCCTCTTCTGCTTCTTTATCGTTCTATGGGATTTGCCCGATCCTCTCTGAATCAACGAGAGCAGGGCTTCCTCAAGCTACGTGACAGGCTCATCTCCCTTGCACTCTTCATCTCGTTGCGCAACCCGTGGGCTTTGCGGTCGCCCTGGCTCCTACACTAGTGGTTCATGATAGGTTTTGTCTTTGGAGAGTTTATCGGCTTGACGGGTGGGTTCGGGGAGGCGGTAGCCTTTGCAGCTGGCGAGGACGTAGTGGAGGCTGGTTTCGAGGCTGATGCGGTGACCAAGGGAGATGATCATAGGTTTGACGTGGGGACGGGTGCGCAGCGCGGCTCCAACGGTTTCATTTTTGTAGATCAGGGGTACCCGCGCGCCGAATTCATCGCCGAGCGCTTTTTCGTCATAGTGGCCTCGCAGGATTGATTTGGCGCAGCCAATGGTGGGTAGATCGAGCCAGAGACCGAGGTGTGAGGCGATGCCGAGGTAGCGAGGGTGGGCGATGCCTTGCCCGTCAACCATGACGAGGTCGGGTTGCTGGCTCAAGAGGGCAAAGGCGCCGAGGATGCAGGGTATTTCCCGGAACGAGAGCAGGCCGGGGATATAGGGCATGCGTATGGGTTCTTCGTAGACGTGGCGCTCGAGTACTTCCATTTGAGGATAGGATAGTAAGACAACGGCGGCGTGCGCCATATTCTTTTCCTCGTTGAGGGCCATGTCGACTCCTGCTACGAGCTTTACATCTCCTTTCAGCTGGTCTGTGCGAATGATTTTTGCCGCGAGTTTTCGTTGCAGCGCTATGGCCGCCTCTGGCTGCAGATTCCATTCGTGTAGTACAGGTGTGTTCTTCATACGCTTTCTAACGCGCCTCCGCTATAACTATCATACGTTGACTCTCAAGTGTAAAGGGGCCAAGGTTGTGGTCGCCGTAAACGTCTTTTATGACAAAGCCCGCCTGTTCAAGCAAGAGTTCCATCTCGGTGCGCTCGAAGAGGTAGAGGTGGGTGGTGATTACTGTGCGGTTGACAGGGCCATGCTGGTGGTGTTGATCGTAAAAATGGGTCAACTCGAGCAGGTGACTGCTTTGAGAGGAGGCGGGACTGACCAGGTGGGTGAGTACAGTGCCATCTTCGCGCCGCCAGGTTCCCTGGTGCAGGAGTTGACCGCTGAGGTTCTCCATGTAACGGGCGTCGGCGTTGCTGATATCAACGATGAACGTGCCGCCAGTGGTGAGATGTTTACGGATCGCGACGAGCGCTTGTTGCTGGGTTTTGCGCGAGGTGAGATGCGCAAAAGACCCGAGAGCCACAAACGCAAAACTGAATTTTTGCGAGATCTGTAATGTCGACATATCTTGTTGGACGAGTGTGACGCGGGAGGTGAGGTTTGCCTGTTGTACGCGTTCACGTGCCAGTGAGAGCATCTTCTCTGAGGCGTCTACGCCGGTGATGGTATAACCGTCAAGGGCGAGCGGGATGAGCAGGCGGCCACTACCGCAGGCGAGTTCGAGCAGGGGGCCGCTGCTCAATGCAGCGAAGTCGCGGTACATATCCAGGTCTTCGTTGAATTGCTGGTGTTCGATATCATAAAAAGGGGCAATCAGGTCGTATTCGTGCATGATCAATCCATTGGCTGGTTTGGATCATAATTCATTAGACTATTCTCCTGTACAGTTGTTTTCTTCTTTCCCTGGCAAAGTGAGATCAGTATACCTGTGAAGAGGGTGGATTACAAGAGAAAAAATGTGGATTTACCCGTGAGCAGGTGCGGGTTAACAGCTTTCAGGGGTAGGTTATTTGGGGGAAGGGAAGGCGTACTTGTAGGGGCGGGAGAGGTGTGGATGGGGAGCGGGGACGCTTGCGTCGCCCTGGCAGAAGGGGGAAAGCGCTTCCGAGGCGACGTCACACAATGCCTACCCTTGAAAGCCCTCAGGGCAGGAACAAGCCCCATAGTAGTCTGACCACCTTCAAGTGAGGGGTGGGGCCTAACATCCACAAGGGGTGTCACTACATTTCATCTCTCACATGAAGGCGGTCAGACCA
>CATPCK010000103.1 GCA_955652655.1 uncultured Ktedonobacteraceae bacterium
GCAGCTGCACCATTAAAGGTCGTGACGATGCCTGACGAATCGGTAGTAATAACGCCGTTCGCTATGGAGGCGAAGATATTATCCATGTACTGTTTATCTTCGTTAACCTGGCGTATGGTCCTGGTCAAGTCGGCAAAGAGACGCGCATTGTCGATGGCAATAGCCGCTTGATGACAGAAAGCCAGCAGCAGTTCGCGGTGTTTGGGACCAAAGAGGTTGGCATTAATACGGCTATCTACATAGACCGCGCCAATACAATGATCTCGCACGACCAGTGGCGCGCACATAATCGAGCGAATGCCATAGGCCATGATACTTTCTTGCCCTTTCAAGGCATCATCGATCTGCGCATCGTCGGTGAGTATGGGTTCCCTGCTTTTTACCACGCGATTCACTGTGCTGCGGCTATTTCTATAGGCACTTCTATCGATCGTTTGCCCCTGTTTATCAAGCGCGATAGTAAAATCAAGCTCATTGGTCATCGGATTGATCAACGCGAGGAAGCCTCGTTCCGCATTGACGAATCGGATCACTTGCTCCATCACCAGCCGCAGCACCTGGTCAAACTCAAGCGTCGAGTTCAGCACGCGCGCAATATCGTAGAGGGTCTCTAGCTCGTTACGTTCTCGTTTGAGGATAGTAATACTACTATTGAGAGCCTGTCGCTCTCGTTCAAATGGCGTAGCTGCGCCCACAGCAGCTTGTTGTACTGGACCACTCGTCTGTCCCTGTAGGAGTTGCAACACTCGTTGCAGCGATTGACTGAGCCGCCCTAATTCCAGGTCAGCAAGTCGGCTCAAGTGAAGTGAGTCGCTGAGTAGGCGAATACGGGGATCGCTGCTCTCTCTGGCATAGGTACCTTCGACAGCCCGTTCTAACTTCTGCGTGTGCTCATGTAGGCCACGCGAAATACTCATCAACGTCTCGCCAATCGAACGCAAGTCGTTACTAGCTTTAGACGCTAGATCAGGTGATACCGTCAAGCAAGTGCCTCCATCCACAGAGGTGTATGAATCGCCTGTAGGGGCCGATTTATCGCGCCCACCGCCGATTGATCGGCCCTTGCACCTTTCCTTACGCTTGTTTGCTACAACTATTTCATACACACACCCTAGAACATCCACAGAGTAATCAAAAGCAGAAAGAGCGCAGACCACACAAAAAGGTGAGAGTATGCACATCTCTATAATAGACGTTCATACCCTCACATTATAGCACAGCAGATTTTGGGCGTGCGCTAGACGCCATGCTTTTGCATGTATTCTCTGAATGACACCGGTACAAAGCCAAAATCTCGCTCAACACCCCGTTTATCTGTCGTGTTATCAAAGGAGAAAAGTGTCATCGCCGCTTTTGTTAACGGTGGCTTCGGCAGGACAGCCTCCATCACCGCCGCACCAATCCCCACCAGCGCAGTCGGTGCGGGAGCCTTGATGCGCGATGCATGCATTGTATCAAGCAAAACGTCGATAACCTGCCTAAATGAGTAATACTCCGGACCACCAATGGTGTATATCTTCCCATTTGTCCTCGCCGGATCCTCCAACACCTTCATAATCACCGTCACAACATCTTCCACATAAATTGGCTGAAACATCGTCTTGCCGCCACCAATCAGTGGCACCACAGGTGCCGTACGAATAAGATCCGTTAGCCCCTTGATGAAAGGTGCATCCTTTCCAAAAAGGACCGATGGTTGAATGATAGTCCAATCCAAACCACTATCCTTGAGCATTTGTTCGGCGAGGTAGCGTCCCTGCATATAACTACCGGGCTTATCCTGTTTGGTTCCCAGTCCACTGATCTCGACGATGCGTTTGACGCCTGCCTCCTTTGCTGCTCTGATCAGGTTCCCCGTCCCACGCACATTGGTATCCTCGTAGTGATTCCCCGCCGATTCTTTATGGTCAGCGGTGATAAAAGCCGCGTGTACAATGGTATCAACACCTTTCACTGCCCCCTTTAACGCTTTGGGGTCAAGCGTATCTCCCTGTACCAGCTCAACTTTATCAGCCGGTAAGATTTCCGCCGCACGCTTCGCATCTCGCACCAGGATCCGGGGCCGCTCCCCCTGTGCAACCATGCGAGCTACCAGGTGTCGTCCAATATAGCCTGTCGCTCCAGTAATTAATATCATCACAATGCTCCTTTAAATCTACTTCAACATTAAGTATAGTCCATAGTCAAAGGAGAGACCAGGGGACAGAGACATGAAAAAAGACATGAGCCTGCTCACCCTTTTCTCCTCCATACACTGTAGGTGCCGATTGATCGCGCACATCGCCGATTGATCGGCCCTCGGCAGATGTTCCCCTATCCAGATGTAAAAGTTAAAAGGCATATATGCGCACCTAGCGGAGCGATTCGGCGGTCAAAAAGATACGAACAGTCACTCCCTCGCCAGGAGCACTTTTGATTGTCAGGCTTCCTCCCGCGATAGCAAGCAGCGCACTATGTGTCAGCAAACCACCACCCGTGCCGCTTGTAGTGCTACTCGCGGAAATAATGCCAACCCCGTCATCGGCCACAATCACTTCCAGGTGCGGATCACTACGATCACACGAAGCTTTGAGCGTCAGCCGTAATCGACGATGCACATCTGAGCCGCGCGCGTGCCGTGCGGCATTGCGTAGCGCCTCCTGCACCGCCGCAAAAATGAGCTCGGCGATTGCTGGTGGCGTTATCTCATCAATACAATTCGCGGTCTCATCAGTGACGCACCACTCGACCTCATCAAACGCCAGTTGAAAGTCCTGTTCGAGCATAGTATGAATCGCATTCATCATTCCTTCGCGCTCTAAACGATGCGGGGCGCTTGGTGCGGTGGCTCGCATCATTGAGGCAAGACGGCGGTGCGCGTCACTGATCCTCTCCGCAACGTCGTTTAACACCTCTTCTGAAAGTGTGATGCTCTCTTTTGTTTGCTTGTCCGTGCCAAGAATTGAGCGCAGGGTCTCCAATCGCAGCAGGGCGAGATGCATCTGCGGCAAAATATCATCGTGGAGTATGCGACGATGCTGCGCCCCAAGTAACTTCACATCGATAATACGTCGTCGCAGCAATGCAGCGACTGCCTGCATCGCTTCGTGGTCACCTAGCGTGTCAAGAATGCGCTGCCCACACGCGTGAGCAAGGTCCATATCTTCATCTGTAAACACTCCCCCATCCTGCCGTGGACCAAGGTAGAGCATCGCCACCAGCCCAAGTTCATCATATATAGGCAATACCCAGCAGATCATCGGCTGCCCATCAACATTGATGCTCACACGTGCCGGGGCGCGATCTCCTCTATCCGGCATCTCGTCAATACCATTGCCCGAGACAAACGCGGGAACAGTGTACATGAATTGTTCTTTTGCTCCGAGAGGCCAGCGATAACTAAAAATACGCCTCACCGAACCGGCCATGACGGTCATACGCGCACATTTGACCGCCAGCACATCCTGGCACAGGTGAAAAAAGAGGTCTTCCAGCCCCTGTTCAGTCTTTTGTAGATCGGTATTTAACCAGTGACGCAGGTTTGTACTGCGAATAAATGGCCCAAGCAGAGCAATGTAGCGGTCATGCGCTGTGTAACTGCTCCAGGTAAACAAAGCATAGGCGCCTGTTGCTAGCGATGTGATGACTAACAAACTTCCCAGGGTGCTCTGCGTAAAATCCACGAGGAGCACAATGAATATAGCCACGGTAGTGGCTACGATAACAATACCGCGCCACTGCTCAAAAAAACCGCGTCTCGCTAGGGGGCGCTCGACGAGTACACCATGGCGCACGATTGAATAGCCAACCAGCAGAATAATGAGGGCTACTGCTCCGGCGGCGAGTGTATCAAGTACCAGCAAATGCAGCGGAATCGTTTCCAGTGGCAGCGAGGCAGGAAGGGTGTGAACGCCGTGTTGCCGGTATTCAAACCAATCGATGATAGACCAGATACCTACTATCCCCAGGATGGTCGTCAGGCCAACCATCAAGAGGGCCGCCAGGAATAAACCAGGTCGGGCCAGGTGCCAGGAAAGCACCGGCTCCTGGAGGAGTTCTACATCGGTTGGGTCATCCCAAAAAGCTGCCGAGAGGACCTGGCCCAAACCTGGTGTCTTTTTATCACCACCTATCTCGTTACCTGCTTTTTTTTCTGGACCTTGCATGTTCTGCTTCACCCTTCGCCTGATAAATCCTCCAAGCGCGCTCATCACGCGCTTCACACGACCAGGAGTAAACCACGGCCCAATGGCGCAAAATGTCACATAACACAGAAAGAGCACCGGCACAAGCACGGCCAGTGAAAACAGGCCGGCACGCGTGTCATCGTAAAGATCGCTATAGGCTAACAGTCGGACGGTTCCCAGGAAAGTAAACGTCGATTGATAGAGAATGAGCAGCACTAACAGGAGGCAGCCGAGTATTCCACTACTCACCAGCAGCGCTGGTCGCCGCCGCCGCCAATTTTGACTTATTAGAGCGGCATAGTGGAGACCAATAGCAAACCAGATATATGGAACACAAATCGCGGGCAGCCAGAGGAGACGCCACAGAAAATCTTGTAACGTGGTATGTGCAAGTGGACTGGCTATAAGCAGCGCGTGCACAAAAAAGAAAAATGCAGAGAAGCCCAGTCCAACTACGCCCAGGCGCGCAATCCAGGTCTGTCGATTGCCATTCAACCAGACAGTGAATGCCAGCCAGAGGAACGTCACCAGGTTAAAGATGGAGAGTGCCAGGACGATCGTTCGAAACAGGTGTGTAGGCTCAAGAAAAGTTAAGAGCGACATGTCATTCTTCTTTATAGAGTTGAACCCATTCACCCTTGCGATCCTGCACCAGGGCCGCTCCATCTTCATCCCACATAATCATCCGGTTCATCGTATAGATTAGTGTAGCACGGGCTCGTGCAACTTTGTCATCCACCGCCGTCTCGCTCAATCCCCAGGCAGCATAGATACGGCCATTGGTACGGCTCACAGCACGTTTATCGTGGAGGTTGAGGCGGGCGGCAATCTGTTCGTTGGTCATTCCCTGCGCCACCAGTTCGGCCACACGCAGTTCATTTGGCTCCAGCAGAGCGCGCGGTGACTGCTCATCCAGGTCGCGCACCTCCTGCACCCTATCTTCAATTTCAGGATCAACCAGGCTGCGTCCATTGATGGCATCACGCAGCAACGGAACCAGCATACTCGGCAACAGATAATTGCTCTTGCGTACATAAGCATAGTGGGTCAGAATGCCGGATGCGCGGAACTCGCGGTAGTACTCATCATCATCCTGGATAGAATAGAAGACAACAGGTAGGCGAGGACGTTCGCGACGAATTGCCACCGCTGCTCCTACCCCACTGACGGCATTGCGGGCCGCCTTCTCGTCGTGTAATTGAACGTCCATCAAGATAACATCCATGTCGAGTTCGAGCGCCCGTATCACCGCTTCACGCCCCGTAGCGGCCTCACCAATTACCTGTACAGCACCCGTCGCCTGTAATCCTTCGCGCAAAGCATTCCGCAGCGGTCCATGATCATCAACCAGTAACAATTTTATGATAGCCATTCCTTCACCCGCTCATCCAAGTTATATCAACAGATATTGCTATAAGTATACCAATATCTGCAAGCAGGCAGATAGTTTCTGAGGCAGCGCAACAAAGCACACAAGGCTTCAATAGGCCCTCACTCAAGCCCCCGCCGCTTGACCCATAATAGCCGAATAGGATATAGTGAGACAAA
>CATPCK010000104.1 GCA_955652655.1 uncultured Ktedonobacteraceae bacterium
AGCAACCCACTTTTGCGTCGAGTAATTGTAGAGCGGATCTTTGGTGCCGTAGAGCAACATCTCAAAACCCTGCATTGAGGAGGCTTCATCCATCGGAATACCTGAGTAGAGGTTGAGCGGAATGACACCAGGCACCTTCGCTTTGATAGCGCGAGCAGCCGACAAAATATCGGCCCAGTTTTGGGGCTGCCAGTTGCTGGGGAGTCCTGCACGTTGTAAGATACTCTTGTTGTACCAGATCAGTCGTACATCGGTCCCGTCCATCACCCCGTAATTGTGACCGGTGAACGTCGTGATCTTCTGCATGCCGGGGAACCACTGCTTGCTGTAATCTGGCCAGCTAGCCAGGTACTTATCGAGTGGAGTGAGGTAGCCAGCGGTCACATCAGAGCCAACCAGGAAGCTGTCCTCGCGCACGATATCGGGAGCCGTGCTGGCGGAACGCATCATCAGGTCGAGCTTCGTGTAATAGCCTCCCTCGTCAGCAATGATGGGTTCCAACTTGACTTTGATGTTAGGGTTAGCGGCCTCGACACGCTGTTTCGCCTGCGTCCACCACGCCTGTTCAGGATAGGGTGGGGGACCAAACTGTTGATAGGCGACAGTGATGGTGACCGGTCCGCTGCTATTGGTAGCGGAAGAGCCACCACAAGCTTGCAATACGGTTGCTACAGAGAAAAGCACGACGATAAGACAAAGGGGAACAAAATCCAAGCTTTTCAATAGCCTGTACATAGCGCATCTCCTTGATTGTATAGAACAGCCAGTGCTTGCAACTCAGCTAGTCAACGTCCTTGTGTGCTATGAGCTTCAGCATCTCTTGAACCAGGCTCGCTAGCAAACAATCAGGAAAGCCAGGTAGGAATAAAAGTGGTGGTTAGTTAAGAATGTTGGATGGTAGGGTTTCGGCTACACCTCCTCTCAGCTATTTAGCAGTACGCTTATCACAAATTTCTTATTAAGTATGGGATAAAAATCGAAGTTTGTCAATGGATATTCCCAGGAGCAGCGTCACATTACTTATCCTAAAATACGCCGCTTCCCGCGTATCTCGATTTGAAAATCGAAAATCAATATGACAAAATCTAAAATATGGTCGAAGTTAGTTTGCATAATGTGCGTAGATATGCTAATCTCTACCTGACTCTGGCGTCACTATGCAAGCCCTTTATTTTGGGTATCTCATATATTACAGAAAAAGGAAGACTGATTTGATAGCGAAGCTGAAAAAGAAGGAGCGTACGAAGATTCTCCACATCCAACTCATGACCTATTTTCGTGAGCGCGTTCTTGATGGACGCTTGCCAACAGGAACACGCCTTCCGACCGATGGAGAGCTAGCTGCCCAGTATCAGATCAGCCGTGATACCGTACGACAGGCGCTCGCACTGCTGGCCAGTGAGGGTTTGATCGAACGGGTACAGGGACGTGGCACGTTCGTAATCCAGCCACCATCAAACGGTAGCACGGTGGCACAACTTAAACAGAAGCAGATTGGCTTAGTCCTCAATCGAACGTTGCGCACACAACTGACTATGAATCTTCTAGTTGGTGTCGAACAAGCGGCAAAGTCACATGGTTATAACGTCAGTTTCACCTATGCCGAAGGCGAACTGGAGCAGCAAGCTCGTGATATTGACCGCTTACGAGCGAATCACGTTTTAGGTATGATTATTTGGCCTATGGGTGATACTACCCATGATGCCTCGATCCAGCAACTTCAGGCCGATCATATCCCCGTTGTCTTGATGGACCGCTACTTTCCTGGCCTGGGTATAGACTATGTTGGTTCAGACAATGTTGGTGGTGGCTATCGTGCCACAGAACATCTACTCATCCTGGGTCACAGGCGCATCGGCTACGTCTTCGCGCAGGAAGAAACTTTGCGAACCACCTCAGTCTATGAGCGCTGGCAAGGCTACTGTAAAGCATTACAAAAGTATGAAGTTCCATATGATGAGTCACTGGTCGTTCCCGATTTCAGGCAGCTGCAGACGGGTATCCGTGAAGGGTTGGTTGAGTTTTTGCAACGCCCTGATCGACCAAGTGCTATCTTCGCTGTCAACGATTACGTTGCGCTAGACATATTGCAAGCGGCAAAAGCCCTTCACCTGCGTATACCGGAAGACCTTGCCGTCATTGGCTTCGACGACCTGGAGTTCGCTGCCCATGTGAATCCACCTCTTACGACGGTCGTGCAGCAATTCATAGACATAGGATTACGAGCGGGCACGCTATTAATCAGTCGCATTGAAGGAATCGTTGGCGCTCCCAAACATATCGAGCTGCCAACAAGCTTAGTCATTCGCGAATCGTGTGGTGCGCAACTCCATGTAAAAAGATTTCTTTCGCTGCCACAGGAGACGATCAAGCAGTCTCCTGGTCCAATCCAGCAAAAAGGTCTGTCGTATTCTTAAGCTCTCACTGTGTAAAGAAAGAGCTTCAGCTCTCAACAATGATAGCTACATCGATGTGACCGTTACTGACTGCTACAGGTTGTTGTGGGTGATCAAGATTGCTAGAGGGCAATAGTGGACATGAGAAGGCTCCTCTCATCCTGTCTATACCTACATATCTAGTAGGTGTATCGCTCGTGATCGTCAATGTACATTGTGCCTTTGGCTTCAATGAGAGATCCCAGAATGTGTACTTCCCGGACTCCCGCTCAAAATCAATGCGTACATCTCCCCCATTGATGTCTTCTGAGAGCGTATAGGTACCTGGACCGTGGTATCCATAGAAAGCTAAGAAGATAGATATGCCCGCGTGTGCTACGTCGATAGTGAATTCTCGATGACCATGACGAAGCTTAGAAGTGGGTAAGGCAGCATGAATGGTGTATGTTCCTGTAACTCCACCATGAAGTGCGAAACTGACAGTACTCACATCGTCCGTTACGGTTGTAGTATTTGTGGGGAATGGACTGCCGGTTTCCAGTGGTCCAGTTTTCGTGGGCGTTTTTTGCACTAACCCTGGACCGTTACCTGCATTGCCGCAACCTGCCAGCAGAAATAACAGTACCATGCCCGTTGACACGAGTTGATGGCACCAACACCTCGGCATGATTGTTCTCCCTACTTACTGAATACGGCTATCTTGCTGGCCTCTGACTACACTATGGTTAGGGTAGTGCTTTCCTGCTCGCCTGTCAACATATCCTCCATGGACTGAGCAGTTCCGTAGTAGTGTCTCGTTCGCGGCTTTGTGTTGGGATGGTTATTGGCTCTGTTAAAACTAAATAAATACATGAACAAATAAAACAACCTGTGGCGTCTTTATTATGATAATGCAAATTTGCTATCAAGAAAAGATTACGAAAATGAAAACAATACAGCTAATTGCACTATATTCTGATCGGTTACGTAATCTCATACGTTTTATCA
>CATPCK010000105.1 GCA_955652655.1 uncultured Ktedonobacteraceae bacterium
GCGGGTCGCTCCCTTGCGCCCGATCTCGAACTGGTAGCGCCGTCCTGCGCGGCGGCTGCGCTCATCCAGTTCTTTAAAAGGGATATGCTCGCTGCGCAAATATTGCCTGACAAAAATAGCGGTTGATTCGACATCTTGCCGTCCGGTTTCAATGCCAAAGGCATCGTAGCCAGCGGCAAGCGCGAGAAAGAGGGTGGTGCCTCCGCCGGCGAGGGGATCCAGTATCCTGAGTCGCCCGGTACATTGCGCGGCATAGTCACCGGCGAAAAGGGCGATATTGAGCATTACTCGCGTAAAGATTTCATTGGTCTTCCCTTTATAGCGTCGAATCTCGGCCATCTCCAGGGGCACAAAAGGGGTGAATTGTGGCTCCAACGGGAGCAACAGGGGACCCTGTACTTCACCGAGAGCGTCGAAGTACTGATAGATCTCGCTGGTCGCTGCCAGCCGTGAGAGGTCGGGGATGATGGCAGGGAGCGTGGGGAAGTGGGGAGAGGCTTCGTCGAGCGTGGCTAACAGGTAGCCCTGGCCGGCGAGGGTTGTCATGGTAACTGCGGTGATGAAGGTGCTCAAGGGGCTGGCGAGCAGTTCGGGGGCAGCCAGTATCTGTGCCATATTGGCGTACTGGGTGCTGCGTTGCGGTGTGATTTTTAGCGCAATTTTCATGAAATAGATTTCCCTGGGTGAGCACCCATCCACACCAGGGCAACCGCAAGGGTTGCCCGTACATTTTATGGGTCCTGTCTGAGCCCTATTCTTTCTTCCAGTTCGGATGCTACGCTGTAGGGGTCTCGTTCGCGGTTGGTGATATCGTCGACGAGTTTTTGCCATTCATCCTCGGTGGTTTTGGCTTTGAGAGTGTTGACGACGGCGTGCAATATGAGGGCCTGTACTTCGCTGCGCACCTGGCGCTGGGCTCTGTGGGCCAGCATGCCGCTTTTCACGAGGTAGTCGTGGTGCTCCTTGATGGCATCGACCACCTGGGTGATACCCTGGTCTTTGATGGCTGCGGTCTTCAAGACCGGGATACGCCAGTAGGGTTGCGATTTATCGTGCAGGCGACGCATGGGGTCAAGGCTCAAGAGCATAGCCAGTTCCGCGAGGGTCTGGTCCGCGCCGGGTTTGTCGGCTTTCGTGACCGCAAAAATATCGGCAATCTCCAGGATACCGGCTTTGATGGCCTGGACGTCATCACCCATGCCGGGGGCTGAGGTGACGAGGACGGTCTGCGCGGTGCGCATCACTTCGACCTCCGCCTGGCCCGTTCCCACGGTTTCGATAATGACCGGATTGTAGCCAGCGGCGTCCAGGGCGCGAACGACATCACGTGTTGAGGCGGCAAGACCTCCTAGATTGCCCCGGCTCGCCATACTGCGAATAAATACTTTCGGGTCACCCGATAGCTCCATCATGCGAATACGATCACCGAGGATGGCTCCACCTGTAAATGGGCTGGTGGGATCGACGGCGATCACGCCGACTTTGGCGTCGCGGCGGCGCAATTCACGGACAAGATGGGTGACAAGGGTACTTTTGCCGGCTCCTGGCGCGCCCGTCACACCAACGATGTGGGCTTTGCCGGCGTATTGATGCAGTTCGGCCAGGTAACGACGGGCGGCGGGTACTTCGTTCTCGATCAGCGTCACCATACGTGCCAGCGCACGACGGTCGCCACTGAGCAGGCGTTCAACAATATTTTCCAAGATGCACCTACACCTCGGTCTTCAGGCGATCGGCCTGTACATTGTTGCGCACGAATTCGATGATCTCATCCATCGATGTGCCGGGGCCAAAGCAACCCTTGATGCCCATTTCCTTGATGGCGGGAATATCCTCATCAGGCAAGATGCCGCCCGCGGCCACCAGGATATCGTCTACACCTTCCTTCTTGAAGAGTTCCATTACTTTGGGGAAAAGGGCCATGTGAGCGCCAGAAAGAATACTCATCAATATGGCATCAACGTCTTCCTGGATGGCCGCTTCGACAATCATCTCAGGAGTTTGACGAATACCTGTATAGATAACTTCCATGCCGGCATCGCGCAGGGCACGGGCGATCACTTTCGCGCCTCGATCATGTCCATCCAGACCCGGCTTAGCGACCAATACGCGAATTGGGCGAGTATCAGCCATTGTAGTGTCTCCCTCGTCAACAAATTAAAGCGATATAGAGCGCAGAAAGCGCGCGCTCCTGTTCTTCATAGATATCTCGCGTGTTCTTCTTCCATTCTACAACGGGGCCAGGTGGGCTGCAAGCGCGCACTAGCAATTTCGAACGCGCTATCACCGCTTCTTTTTCGCTCGCTGTAACAATGGGTACCGGAAGTTGGGCCAGGACGTGCTGCTCAATCTGCGGCTGCACCCACTTATAGGCTGTGTACAGGACATAGACATAGCGCTGCAACAGGCGCGAATTGAGCAGAGCCAGGAAGAAATAGAGGTCATCTATAGGGGCATCCTGCTTGCGCAGGTGCAGGAGATAGAGTGTCTGTAATGCCACGTGACCCTGCAGATCAAGCGCTGCCTGCAAGCGGTCTGTACTTTTGACGACCAGTAATTTCGGTGAA
>CATPCK010000106.1 GCA_955652655.1 uncultured Ktedonobacteraceae bacterium
CTGTGGCGTCTTTATTATGATAATGCAAATTTGCTATCAAGAAAAGATTACGAAAATGAAAACAATACAGCTAATTGCACTATATTCTGATCGGTTACGTAATCTCATACGTTTTATCATAGGACTTGCTACCGGATTGGTAGGACTGGCAGACATGGCTTCTGTCATCATTCCCAAGCTCAACTGGGATATCCTGCTTGTAACATGGCCGCTAGATATCCATCACAAAGTGCATCTAATAGTGGTTGTCGTAGGCTTCTTTTTGGTAATGCTCTCTTATGGATTGATGCGTGGAAAGCGTCAAGTCTGGCGCCTTACGGTTCTGCTCTTGCTCATGTCCGCTCTCCTGCATGTTCTGCGGGGTGGTTCAGTGCTTGCGACTGCTATGGTATTAGTACTCGTAACACTGCTTGTTTTCTTCTTCCGCTACTTCCAGGCGCGTAGTGATCCACCATCGATCAGGCGCGGCTACCTCGCATTCATCATGGGATTGGGTGTCGTCACGTTTTACACGTTCGGTGGTTTTCTCGCATTGTATACCGAATTTCGACCGCTCGTTGATCGCTTTGGTATTGATGGGGTGCTTCTCCGGCTTCTCACGAACGTCCATCTGCATATGGAAGCTGGTACGCAGGCATTGTTCTTTGAACGAGCGTTGCCAATGCTCTGTATGAGCGCCGTGGTCTATGGCATGGTGCAAATCTTGCACCCTGTGACCGTAGCGCTCCTGGCTAACGAGAAGGAGCGGCAAGCCGTCTGCGGGCTCGCAAGCAGCTATGGGAGAAACTCCATCTCCTACTTTGCTCTTGGAGAAGATAAATCATACTTTTTCTCAACAACAGGGAAGGCGGTCATCAGCTATGTCCTGAAGGGGAATGTGGCCGTTGTAGCGGGTGATCCTATCGGGCCAGAGGAAGAGATACTTCCCACCATCAAGCAGTTCGTGGAGTTTTGTCACCAGCAGGATTGGACACTCGTTTTTTGGCAGGCGCGCAACGACCTGATTGACCTGTATCGCAGCGTCGGTTTTCACTTACTGAAAATTGGTGAAGACGCAGTCATTGATGCACGCACATTCACACTCAAAGGTGGAGCAATGGCAAATGTGCGCTCAAGTGCCAAACGGGCAGAAAAGGATGGGTTGCGCGTCGTTTTCTACCGTGGGCAGGTAGAAAATGCCGAGCAACTCTTCCAGATGCAAATGATCTCGCGCACCTGGCTCGCGAACAAGGGCGGTACGGAGATGAGTTTCAGTATGGGCCACTTTGACGTGCGGGGAGATGAGAAGCAGTTGAGCGCACTGGCAGTTGATAATACCAATCGAGTTCATGCCTTTGTGACCTTTGTGCCAATTTATGGTCGTAACGGCTGGGGGCTTGACCTCATGCGTCGTGGTGAACAATCCGCTCCTGGCACGATGGAACTCTTGCTTGCCCGCTCTATTGAGTACCTGAAGAGCTGTGGAGCCGATATGGTCAGTCTCGGGCTTGCTCCGATGAGCAATGTCAATAATGATGATGAAACATTCCTGAATAACAGCATTGATTTCCTGACCCACCGCTTTGGCAACCTGAGTTCAAGTCAATCGCTTTTCAAGTTTAAGAGAAAGTTCCAGCCAATATGGGAGAGTCGATACCTCGTCTTCTCCCATAGGCTGACACTTCCCCAAATTGGCTGGGCACTTTACGCTGCCCACCAGCAGGAAGCTTCGTGTCTTTCGGTACTGCGCACATCGCTGAGAGATTGGCAAGCGAACCGCCAAAAAGCACAAGCAAGGAGCGAAGAGCTGGCTGGTGCGGCACGGTCTCCAGTTACCGGGGCATTGTCACTGTAGGAAGGAATATTCTATTGAGGATGAAAGATCAGAGCAGCATCTTACGAACACGAATCAATAATAAAAACCTATGAGTTGACTTCTTGCCCGTGATGGAGGTATTCTCTATAAGTAGGAGGTGAGATATGTTTTGCTCACAATGCGGTTCCCAGATCGAAGATGGTTTCCGTTTCTGCCAGCAGTGCGGAGCGCCACTGCAAACCACAGGGAATGTCATGCAGCGACCTGGTAACCCTGTTGCCCCCGTGTCACCAAAAGCTCCTCGTTCAGGCAAACCGCAAGATCCATATCAACCGCAGATTGTCCAGCTCAAGCTGCAGCTAAAACAGTTGAAGTTGGATCTCAAACAAATAACTACTAGAATGTCTAGCACACGTGCGCGGTACAATGAGACGTCGGCCTTTGCTCCAAGGGGTCTTCTCCGAGAAGGATACAAGATCTTTGAGGATATCAATCTACTAGGACCTCAGCAACAGAAACAACAACTGCAACAACAGATTATGCAGCTTGAGCAGGAGTTGCTCAACCTGCAAGAGCAACAGGCACAATGGAAGGCGCAGCAATAGCTGATCTTTTATCCAGCAAACTTGGGACTTTCCAGTCCCTTCGTATTCGTTTTTACCCGAAAGAGGTCGCCAGCGAAAGGTTGGTTTTTCTTCTGTTCAACACTCAAAGCAGTCCAGGCAGAGGTAATATAAAGCTCATCTAAGTTCGCGCCGCCAAACGCACAACTGGTAGGACATTGTACTGGCAATTGGATCTCTCGCTCTACTTTTCCTGTAGGATCATAGCGCGTAATCTTCCAGCCACCCCAGCGAGCACTCCAGATACAGCCTTCACTATCCACTGTCAGGCCATCTGGAGCGCCGATTTCATCAGGGGTGGAAATGAAGGGGCGGCGATTTGCGACCGCACCTGTTGCAGGATCGAAATCATAGGCATAGATCACATGGCGGGGCGTGTCCGTGAAATACATAATTTTGTTATCCGGGCTCCAGCCGATTCCGTTAGCGATAAAAATTCCCGTTTCCACAGTGGAAATGGAACCATCGGGATCGAGGCGGTAAAGACTGCCTTCGGGATCACTACATATCTCCGGAAGTCCGCACATCGTGCCTGCCCAGAAACGGCCCCGGCAGTCGACTGCCCCATCATTAAAGCGGGTATGCGGTTTATCTGCCTCTGGGTTTGCTAGGAAGTGAAGTTCTTGCGTTTGCGGATCCCAAAAAGCGAATCCATTTTTTGTTGCCATAACCAGACCACCCGCAGCCCGTAAAGCTAAAACACCTATAGGTACACCAACGTCAAATGATTCGTACTTGCTTGTTGTTGGAAAATACCGGTAAAAGCTGTTATTTTCAATATCAACCCAGTATAATGCCTGCTCCTCTGCACTCCAAACAGGACCTTCCCCCAATTTATTTTGCACGGTCAGTACTTGTTCCACCTGGTTCATACGCTCTCCTCATCTCTTTGCATCTTTGACAGGCTGTTCGTGAAGGATATAATACCAATCTGCGTTCTAACAGATAACATTCTTCCTCTGTTTCCTACTCTATGATGATACAACAAATTGCCTGATTAGAACGCACATTGATATCATGCCCACAATCATTGTAAGCCTGCCTGTTCCAGAAGTCTATCGATCCGTTCGAGTATCAGCGTTGGTTGGAGTCCCGAAGCCGCCAGCTTCTCGTGGGTTGCATCACCAGTCAATACTAAGCAGGTCGCCATGCCCGCATCGATGCCCATGCGAATATCTGTCTCCAAGCGGTCTCCTACCATAATGCACTGTTCGGGCGGCAATTGCAGCATGTCTGTAATCAGCTTGGTCATGATCGGTGATGGCTTGCCAGTGATAGCTTCGCACGTGACACCAGTGCAAGCTTCAATCGCTGCGATCACCGCCGCACAATCAGGCTGGCCGCCGCCTGGCACCGGGCAGTAGCGGTCGGGGTTGGTAGCGACGAGCCGTGCGCCAACGCGGATTGCGTCAAAAGCGATCTGGAGCTTTTGATAGACGAATGTGCGATCAAACGATGCCACGACAATATCGATCTCGCCGGCTGTCTCGCTCAACTGAAAACCTGCCGCACGCAGATCCTGCTTGAGTGGCTCCTCGCCAACCACAAACAGCCGTGCCTGCGGCATTTCGTTCAGCAACCATTGAACCATCACAAATGATGAGTTTATGATATCGTCTATGGGTGTCGGGATGCCCAGGTGCGTCAGCTTCGCCATATACTGTGATCTTGTCTTAGTAGGATTGTTTGAGAGAAAGATTGTCCGCCGACCAGCTTTGCGCAGCGCCGTTATTGTCTCAGCCGCACCAGGCAGAAGGGTGTCGCCTAAATAAATCGTCCCATCCAAATCGAAGAGATAGGCACTGTACATTGTTCACCTGCCTACACGTGAGTAATAGCTGCCCAATAGCCACCTGGCGCGAAGAGTTCATCGACACACGCGTCAAGGATACCGCTTTCGTTCACCAGGTCAAGCACGGTGTAGCGGGAACGGATAGTACGTGCCAGAATGTAGCTCTCCCGCAACTGTGCCACGCTGACGCCAATCTCTGCCGGTTCAGTTGGGCAACCCGCAGCTTGCAGCAGATCGCGGATGTGCTCTGCCGCCATCAGTTGGTGCTCCAGACGCTCTCGGATTATCGGCCAGCGTTCCTGGATAAGCATCAACCTCTGCCGTAGTTGGTCAGGGGTAATGTACTTGGCAAGGCTCTCCTCGACCGCATTTTCGGCCAACATCGGAATACTATGTCCCTGCTGCACTGAGCGCCTGACTTCTTCACGCGACGGCCAGGCACGGCATAGCGCGTCAATATCCAGCTTGGTCAGATCGCGAGCGAGCACCCGCTCATAGAGTGCCGTCGCTGCTAAAGTGCCGACACCGACCTTGAAGCCATGCGGTACTGGCTCGTGACCGTGGGCCAGTGCCTGCATCTCCCACAGATGGCTAAAGCGATGCTCACTGCCGGAGGCAGGTCGCGACGAGTGGCTGATCTGCATCGCGATACCGGCCATAATTAACCCTTCAAACAGGTTTTCTATAGCCTGCTTGTTGCCCGCGTGCAATTCCTGCGGCTTGCCAGTCCAATCGCGCACCGAGTCTTGCACCAGCGACCAGGCACCCTTCTCAATCAACTCGATCTCCAGCGCGTCGGCGAGTATCCAATCGGCACCCGCGGTCACTTTTCCTAACAGGTCACCATAGCCAGTTGAATTCATCTGTGCAGGTGCAGTCACCAGTATGTCTAGATCAGCCAGGACAGCCCGTGGCGCGGGGCATGACATCGTTTGCTTAAAACCGTCTCTGGTAATCGCCGCGCCGAACGCCGTGTAACCATCCATCGAGGCAGCGGTACCGACACACATATATTGCCGCCCGGCGCGGTGTGCTGCGAGTTTGGTGATATCATTTAGTGTGCCCGATCCGACGACGATGGGCACCGCGCTCGTTGTGCGCAGCTTCCCCTCCAATGCCAGTACGTTCTCAAAGCTGGCATACAAAGTAGGTGTGCCAGGGAACACAATAGGCTCTTCGACCGTCCACCCGGCGGAGCGCAAGCTCTCACGCAGGGCTTTACCAGCAATTGCAAATGTGTTGTCATCAGCCACGACAACTGCTGGCTGCTGACCGAACGCTTGCTCAAGCACGTTACCAACGTCGTTGAGTATTCCAGTGCCGATAAGTAGATGGCGTGTGTCGTTGGCATGACGCAATGCCGCATCAATTCGGTTGTAATCCACAAAATACCTCCTGGTGGCTCTTCAACTTTCAAGGTTCCGTTTACTTCATTGCTCTCAACAGTGAGGCGATGTGCCTTGAATGACTCATCTTAAAAATGCCATGGTGTAAGTGGATGATACCTTGATCATGAGGCTTTGGATGACGACCGCCTTCATATGTCCGCTACCTCAACCCTTGAGTCAGGAGATAGTACATCTCGTTCCAGCGAAGCTCTTTCTTGAAGGCTGAGAGTGTGGTGTCCTGGTCGATGAGCAAAAACTCCATGCCTGCGATCTCGGCGAAGTCTTCCAAATGTTCGGCTGTCAACGCCTGGCTGAAACCAGTATGATGCGCCCCTCCTGCCAGGATCCAGGCGGTAGCGGACGTCTTCAGATCCGGCTGCGGCCTCCACACAGCCCTGGCGACCGGGAGCCTGGGCAGGGGTTCATGCGTAGGTACCACCTCGACGGCATTGACGAGCATGCGGAAGCGATTGCCCATATCCATTACCGCAGCATTGACCGCCGGCCAAGGCCTGGCGTCAAACACCAGCCGCACCGGGTCCGCCTTGCCGCCAATGGAGAGCGGGTGAATTTCTAGCGATGGCTTCTGCTCGGTGATGGTGGGACATACCTCCAGCATATGGGCCCCAAGCCCCATCATGTTGTTCTGGCTCAGATGATAGGTGTAGTCTTCCATGAAGGACATCCCACCATCCAGACCGGCGCCCATCACCTTCATCGCGCGCACCAGGGCTGCCGTCTTCCAGTCTCCCTCCGCGCCGAAGCCATAGTTATCCGCCATCAAGCGCTGGACCGAGAGGCCAGGAAGTTGTGCGAGGCCGTGCAGATCCTCGAAGGTAGTTGTGAAGGCTTTGAAATTGCCCTCTGCGAGAAAATGCCTCAACCCGGCCTCAATGCGGGCGCCATCACGCAGGGACTGATACTGGCTGCCCCCGCGGCGCAGCGATGGCGCCACGTCATAGCGTTCGTTGTATTCCTTCACCAGCTGATCTACCTCGCTATCCGGCACCTGGTTCACGTATTGGACGAGATCACCTACGCCGTAGCCGGAGACGTCATATCCCAACCGGATCTGAGCTTCCACCTTATCCCCTTCGGTGACCGCCACTTCGCGCATATTGTCGCCGAAGCGGGCAATCTTCGCCCCTTGAGCGTCGTACCAGGCACAGGCAGCGCGCGTCCACTTTCCCAGGCTGGCCTGGACATCTTCGTCTTGCCAGTGCCCAACGATCACCTTGCGGTTCAGGCGCATCCGGCTGCCAATGAACCCGAATTCGCGGTCTCCGTGGGCGGACTGGTTCAGATTCATGAAGTCCATGTCGATTTCCGACCACGGTATGTCGCGGTTGTATTGCGTGTGCAGGTGCGCGAACGGCTTCTGCAGAGCAGTTAATCCGGCAATCCACATTTTGGCCGGGGAGAAGGTATGCATCCAGGTGATCAGACCAACGCAGTTTCTGGCAGAGTTGGCTTCCAGGCACAACTCGCGAATTGCTTCAGGAGTTGTCAGAACCGGCTTATAGACAACGTTGACCGGGATTTTATCTGAATGGGAAAGCGCCTGTGCGATCTCTTTGGAATGTTCGGCTACTTTCTCAATAGTCTCAGGACCATACAGATGTTGGCTTCCGGTGACGAACCACACATCGAACTGTTTGAGGTCGATCATCATAGATTTCTCTTTCTCACGCTGGAGCTGGAGCGATCAGCTATCTCTGCCCGTATACATGCATGTAGCGGTGGTGCAGCTTGGCCACGTCTTCCGGGGCGATTTCGTTGGGCTGGCCGAGTTGCAGTGCGAGCCACACCGCGCGTGCCGCGTCTTCCACCATCACCGCCGTCTTGACCGCTGCCCGGGCTGTGGCGCCGACGGTGAAGACGCCGTGATTCTTCAAGAGCACCGCCTGAGATATGCCGATGTGCTCAACCACCTGCCGGCCGATCTCCTCACCACCGATCAAGGCAAAACCTGCACAGGGAATTGGGCCGCCAAATTCGTCAGCAATAGCAGTGAGGTAGACGGGAATCGAGCGGCCGAGGGCGGCAAAGGCGGTGGCGTAGGAGGAGTGGGTGTGGACCACGCCGTTGACATCGGGACGGTGCCGGTAGACGTAGAGGTGGCTGGCTGTGTCTGAAGAGGGCTTGAGTCCTCCCTCAACGATGTCGCCTTCCAGGTTCACCACTACGTGATCCTCTGGTCGCAGCTCATCGTAGAGCACGCCGCTGGGCTTGATCACCACCAACCCACTCTCTGGATCTCGGGCACTGACATTGCCACCAGTCCAGACCACCAGACCGTTCTTGGGCAATTCCAGGTGCAGTTTCCAGACCTGTTCTTTGAGCTGGTCGAGCATGTCGTTTCTCCTCAATGTGGATCTACCAGGATCTCTTCTCTAATACGCTTGAGGCGCTTCATCACGTCGTTGGCGCCTCGCCCGAAGTAGTCGTATAGGGTGACGTACTCTCGATACAACCGGTCGTATACTTCCTGATTATGGGGAATCGGGTTGAACGCATCCTCACGCAGGCGGGCCATGTGCCTGGAAGCTTCGAAGATGGAATCGTAGCCGCCAGCCTCCTTGCCAGCCGCCACCGCGCCGTGCATGGCCGAGCCAAACGCGCCCCCCTGGCTTGTCCCTGCCTGCCGGATAGGTCGGCCAGTGACGTCGGCGTAGATCTGCATCAGCAACTTGTTGCGCTCTGGCAGACCGCCCGCGGCCACGATCTCCTTGACCGGTATGCCGTTGGCCTCGAAGTCATCGATGATGATGCGCGTTCCATAGGCGGTGGACTCGATCAACGCCCGGTAGATTTCCTCTGGCCTGGTTGCTAGCGTCAGGCCCAACAGCAAGCCGGTCAGGTCGACATCCACCAGAATAGTGCGGTTGCCATTCCACCAGTCCAGAGCCAGCAGACCGCTCTCACCCGGCTTTAAGAGTGCCGCTTTGTCCTCCAGGAACTGGTGGATGTTCAGGCCGAGAGCCTCGGCCTGATACATATAGGCGGCTGGCACACACTGCTCTACAAACCACGCGAAGCTATCGCCCACGCAAGATTGTCCAGCTTCATACCCCGAGAAGCCGGGAATGATGCCGTCCTGTACCACGCCGCAGATGCCCGGGACCTCGCGCTCCTCCTTGCCCAGCACCATGTGACAGTTGGAGGTACCCATGATGATCACCATCCGCCCCGGTTCGAGGACTGTGGCTGCCGGAACGGTGACGTGGGCATCCACGTTGGCCACGGCCACGGGCGTGTCCTGGTTCAACCCTGTCCAGCGAGCTGCCTCCTCGGTCAGACCGCCGGCCTTTGCTCCCAGCGGGTACAGCGTGCGGGACATCTTCTCGTCGACGATATGCTCCATGCGAGGATCCAGTGCTTTGAAAAATTCGTCCGGCGGGAAGCCATCTTGCTTCGACCAGATGGCCTTATAGCCCGCCGTGCACTCGTTGCGCTTCTCAACACCCGTGAGCTTCCACACAACCCAGTCTGCCGCCTCGATCAGCCGGTCTGTGGCGGCATAGACCGCCGGCGCCTCGTTCAGGATCTGCCACGCCTTTGGAAAGAACCATTCGGAGCTGATCTTACCACCGTAGCGGTCCAGGAAGGTGTATCCCAGCTCGCGGGCGATCTGATTCAGCTTGATGGCTTCGGGCTGCGCGGCGTGGTGCTTCCACAACTTGACCCAGGCGTGCGGTTTGTTCCGCCATTCCGGCAAGAAACAGAGCGGCGTGCCGTCTGCTGTGGTCGGGAGCATGGTACAGGCCGTGAAGTCAATGCCGATGCCGATCACGTCATCCAGCTTCACGCCGCTTTGGGCCAGCACCGCCGGAATCGTCGTCTTGAACACTTCCAGGTAATCGTTGGGGTCTTGCAGCGCCCAATCAGGCTTGAGGGTAATCATGGTGCCTGGCAGTGTCTCGTCGATGACGCCATTCGCGTATAGATGCACGCTGCTGGCCAGCTCGCGCCCTGTGGTAACATCCACCAGCACCGTGCGGCCGGATTCCGTGCCAAAATCGACGCCGACTGCATATTTCGAGGTTGCCCGCGGGGACGTGTTCATGAATGCCTTCCTCCTTGATATCTCCTTAGTGGGGAGAGTATGCTAAGTAGCGAGTCAGACCGCAAAGCGCTTCGCGCAACAGGGTATTTGAGAGGCTGAGCCTCAGCAAAGGAAACAGTCAGGTGGAGCGCGGATTTGTCACAAAGGTTACAAATAAACCGTGTCAAGAGTATACCTTCCTACTTGAATACGTGTCAAGGAATATCTGTTAATAGTCGTGGTTGGAGTCCGCTCTTCAAGCCACTTCTAATGAGGTACTTGCTATTGGCTAAGATCAAAATTGACCCTGAGCGCAGGATAGGTAGCGTTGATCGCCGGATCTTCGGCGGGTTCATCGAGCACCTCGGGCGCTGCATCTATGGCGGTGTGTTCGAGGAGGGCTCAAGCCTGAGTGATTCGCATGGGTTTCGAAGCGATGTCTTGGACGCAGCGCGCGCGTTGCGGATGCCGGTACTACGCTGGCCGGGTGGTAATTTCGTGAGTGGCTATCACTGGACGGATGGTGTGGGGCCTGTGGAACAACGCCCCCGTCGCATGGACCTGGCCTGGCACACGGAGGAGTCCAACCGCTTCGGAACTGACGAGTTCATCGAGTACTGCCGCACCCTCGGCGCGGAGCCGTACATCTGCGTCAATATGGGAACCGGCACAATGGATGAGGCCCAGGCGTGGGTTGAGTACTGCAACGGTACAGGGGATACCTATTGGGCAAACCTGCGCCGCCGCTATGGTCACGTGGAGCCCTATAGGGTGAAATATTGGGGGCTCGGTAACGAGATGTACGGGAGTTGGCAGATCGGGGCCCTGAGCGCAGAGGAATACACCAAAAAGGCGATCCAGTTCGCAAAGGTAATGAAATGGACGGATCCGAGTATCCAGCTTGTAGGCTGTGGAGAGAACGGCTGGAGCGAGTGGGACCGGGTAGTTCTCGAGGAACTGGCTCCGTTTGTCGACTACCACAGTCTCCACATCTACACCGGAAGCGATGACTACTACAGAAACGTCTTCATGCCGCATCAAGCCGAGCGTGCCCTGAAGATCTGCCAGGCGATGATCGACAGTGTGCGGTACCGGAAGGGTATCGATCACCCAATATACGCGGCCTACGATGAGTGGAATGTCTGGTTCCGGGAACGGAGTGCCGAGTCAGGTCTGGAGGAGCGTTATACCCTGGCGGACGCACTCGCGATCTCCACTTTTCTCAACATCTTCATCCGCCACTGTCAGACGGTGCGCATAGCCAACCTGGCCCAGCTGGTGAACGTTATCGCCCCCATCTTCACGAACCGTGAAGGTTTGTTTCTGCAGAGCATTTACCACCCCATGAGGCTGTATGCCGAACATGCACAGGAGTTCGCGTTGGACGTTTCCGTCGACTCGGACACCTATGACTTAAGAGAAGATAAGGATAAGGAGGGCACTTCATGGCCTCATCGCATAGCGGACCTGGGTCCGTTCAAGCTGCTTGACGTGACAGCGACCTGCGATACGAATGGACATGAGCTCATGGTAGCAGTGGTGAACCGCGATCCCGAACGCGATCTCGCGACCACGATTGAACTGGTAGATGCGGTCGCCACGAGCGATATCGTGACCTACGAGGTGAACGGTGGTGATCCTAGTGTGGTCAACTCATTCGAGCACCCCCAGTCAGTAGATGTGCGGGAGTCGCGCATGGATGTAGGTAAAGACCGTTTAGACTGTTTCGAGTACACGTTCCCGGCTCACTCGGTCACCGTATTGCGGATGCAAGTTGGATGAGTCGCAGCTGGGCGTGTGGCAGGCAGTTTTCTTAGAGAAAAGGTTTTACTTATGGTAACTACTTCATCGGGGCAAGGGTCTTTTTTGCCCACATCAACGAAGCAACTTGGTGCAACATGGACACCGGTCCCCTGGAAGGCGGTTACTATCGACGATCCGTTTTGGACGCCGCATATCCAGGTAAACCGCGAACACACGCTGCCATATATATACCGATTATGCCAGGAGACAGGCCGTATCGACGCCTTGCGCCTGAAATGGAAACCAGGAATGGAACCGATTCCGCACATCTTCTGGGACTCGGATATCGCCAAGTGGCTTGAAGCGGCGAGCTACAGTCTTGCCACCTATCCCGACCCGGCGCTTGAGGCACAAGTTGACGAAGTCATCCGTCTTATTGTCGCCGCCCAGCAGCCCGATGGCTATTTCAATACCTATTTCACCGTTGTTGAGCCGGAGAAGCGCTGGACGAACCTGCGTGACTGGCACGAGTTGTATTGCGCCGGTCACCTCATCGAAGCGGCGGTGGCGCATTTCCAGGCCACTGGCAAACGCGTTCTGCTGGATGCGCTGTGTCGCTATGCGGACTACATCGATACCGTCTTCGGCATCGCGCCGGGCAAGAAACGCGGTTACCCTGGGCATGAAGAAATCGAACTCGCGCTGGTGAAACTGTATCGGGTGACGGGTGAGAAGCGGTATCTGCATTTGAGTCAGTATTTTGTGGATGAGCGCGGACGCCAGCCCCATTATTTCGACATAGAGGCGCGCCTGCGTGGCGAGGATCGCGCAGCATTCCAGCACAAGACCTACGAATACAATCAATCGCATCTTGCTGTGCGCGAACAACGCGAAGTCGTCGGCCACGCCGTTCGGGCAATGTACCTCTATAGTGCCATGGCCGACCTCGCGCGCGAGCTACACGATCAAAGTTTGTTTGATGCCGACCAGCACCTCTGGAACCATCTCTGCACGACCCGCCTGTACATCACCGGTGGCCTTGGCCCCTCGCGGCACAATGAGGGCTTCACGGCTGACTACGATCTGCCGAACGAGACCGCCTACGCTGAGACGTGCGCGGCCATCGGCCTTGTCTTCTGGAACCACCGCATGCTGCAGCTTGACTGTGAAGCACGCTACGCAGACGTGTTGGAGCGCGCTCTCTACAATTGTGTTCTGAGTGGCGTATCACTTGATGGGCAGAAGTTCTTCTATGAGAACCCGCTGGCCAGCCTGGGCACGCATCACCGGCAGGAATGGTTTATGTGCGCTTGTTGCCCACCCAACATTGCCCGCCTCCTCGCATCGCTTGGGCAGTACATCTATGCCGTGAATGATAAGGATCTCGTTGTGCATCTTTACATTCAGAGTACAGCCCAGATGACCGTAGGTGGGCGCGAGGTGACCGTGCGCCAGGAGACGACCTATCCGTGGGATGGCACGATCACTCTACGGCTCGGCATGGATGAGCCCTCGATGTTCGGACTGAGACTGCGTATTCCGGGCTGGTGTCAGCATGCCCGGCTCAAAGTGAACGGAGATGCATTTGATATAGCCAGTCACCTGGAACAGGGCTATGTGCGGGTGGAACGTGTATGGCAGGACGACGAGGTAGAGCTCGAACTGGCGATGCCGGTCGAGCGAATGTACGCGCATCCCAACGTGCGCCAGGATGCTGGCTGCGTCGCTCTCCAACGCGGGCCCCTCGTCTACTGCCTGGAAGGGACCGACAATAAAGCGCCACTGCATCGCATCGTTGTGCCGGGGATAACAGAGCTGGCAAGCCATTTTGAACCTGACTTGCTTGGCGTGATGGTCGTCCGTGGCAAGGCGCTCGCAGAGGAGGACACCGATTGGACGGAAACGCTCTACCGGTCGCGGCCCGCCTCGTTGCAGCCAGGCGCAATCACCGCGATCCCGTACTATGCATGGGATAATCGCCAACCGGGCGAGATGCGCGTCTGGTTACGGGAAGGTGGGAGTTGATACTGTCCGGGTTAATGGGAGCCGCTTTTCGCCTCGATGAGGACTTAGAATGGTGGAAATAACACGCAAGTGGATTACCACTCAGCGACCGACCCATCATCCGCGCGCCAGACAGGACTGCGCCAGGCATGCTCCTGGGCCGCGGCACGCCGTACCGCCTCCTCGTTGATAGTAAGGCCGAGTCCTGGTTCACGCGGCACAGCAACGTAGCCATTCTGGTACGCGAACACTGACGGATCCGCCAGGTAGTCCAGCAGATCACCCTGCATATTGTAGTGAATGTTCAGGCTCTGTTCTTGTATGAGCGCATTGTGCGTGCATGCGTCGATCTGGAGGCACGATGCCAGCGCAATAGGGCCAAGCGGGCAATGTGGCGCGACCGCAACATCGTATGCCTCGGCCATCGTCGCAATCTTTCTCACTTCGGAGATACCTCCTGCATGTGAAACGTCCGGCTGGATGATGTCGACGTAACCATCGTGCAACAATTGTTTGAAATCCCAGCGAGAGTAGAGCCGCTCACCAGTGGCAATTGGAATCGTCGTGTGTTGTGCGATCTCTCGCAAGGCCTCATTATGCTCAGGCAGCACTGGTTCCTCCAGGAAGAACGGGTGAAGCGCCTCCAGTTCTTTTGCAAGCACCTTCGCCATACCTTTGTGTATGCGTCCATGGAAGTCAATGGCGATATCAAAGGACTTCCCGGTCGCCTCGCGTACTGCGCCAACGCGTGCCAGTACGTCATCCACCTTAGCAAACGAATCGATGTAATGCATCTGGCTGCCCGCACCGCGGCAGCGACCGCCTCAGCGTGCCCTTCGAGGATGGGTTCTCCCCATCCGCTGATACCGCTATCGGTCGAAAGCTTGAGAAAGAGCCAGCGCGGTGGTACCTGAAACAACTCCAATGCTGTAATTTTCATGCGACCTCTAAGCATTTTCCCAATCGAGCGCTCTCGATAGCCCAGAAGGCCATCGCAAGACTCTTGATATTGTCAGTGCAGATCGTTTCAGGCGTAGCACCCGTTTTGACGCACGAGATAAATTCCTGCATCAAGCCGAGATGACCGCCTACTTTTTCCATTGACTCGTAGGGTGGCGGAGAGATATCTTGATATGTA
>CATPCK010000107.1 GCA_955652655.1 uncultured Ktedonobacteraceae bacterium
ACGCCAATAGCTCATGTTCTATACCCTGGATTGAGATCAAGACTGCTGGGATCCCAGCAGTCTTGATCTCAATCCTTTTTGGGTAGAAGCCCCTGTGTTTACGCATGGGAAGTAGTCACAATTTCACAACACCCAACACGCGCCCCTTCACCAGCGGTACGCCTTTTCTTACCCGCGTAAACGCTTTCACCTCAATCACTTTGATGGCTGTGACTTGTTCACCCTCTTCGTTTTTCAAGGTCAGCAGCAGGTGATCTTTCTCATCGAGAATCATCGTTTGCAACACGCGGTCCCTGTCAACAAGTTCAGTAGTCACGACACCCGCCGTCGCGCGCCCTTTCGGGGGATACTGGCTCAATGGCACCTTCTTGCACAGGCCGCTCTCCGTGGCTACCAGCAAGCTCAGGAAATTGCTACTATCAGTAGAAATCTCACTATCCAGGTAGGAGGCGCTAACAATCTGAGCATCCGGCACTAAAGCAATGGCGGCCACTCCCTGGCCCACACGTCCCTGCGCTCGCAATGCATCGTCTTTGAAACGCAAAGTCTGCGCGGTATTCGTCGTCACAAAGTATTCACCCTGCCCTCGAGAAAGCAGTGCAGTTGCAACAGCATCACCGTCAGCCAGTTTCATGTCCTGTAAACCATCAACGTCCGCGGTCTTATAGTCGCTCAAGGGTGACTTCTTCACTTTCCCCATTCTGCTAAAGGTAACGAGATAGCCATCCTCATCATAGTTTTCTACTGGCAACACGGTCACTATCTCTTCGCCTTGAGCTAACCCCAATAATTTGCGCACAGGCTCGCCCTTTGCCGAACGATTTCCGGTCGGTATGCGATGGGCTGCGATTTGGAAGACCCGTCCGCTGGAAGAGACACACAAAACATAATCTTGTGATGTGGCTGCGACGACCTGGCGCAGTTGCTCATCACCACGAACGGGCGTATACATGGCTGCACCATTTTTTCCCCTGGGAACAAACGCATCTGCTGGCAGCGCTTTGAGCGTCCCAGCACGTGTAAAGGCAATGGCGAGGGGCTCCCGTTCATGCAGACTGGCAACTTCTTTAATGGGCTCATGAATCTGGCCCTCCACGTCGATAGTTGTCCGGCGCTCGTCGCCAAATTGCTTGATAAGCTGCTGCATCTCTTTCTTTAAAAGCAGGAGCATCGCCTTGCGATCTGAAAGGAGGTGTTGTAACTCGCCGATCCGTGTCTGCAATTCCACTTTCTCTTTGGCGTATTTGCTTGCGTCTAGCCGCGTTACCTGGGCCAGCGTCATTGAAGCAATAACATCCGACTGGATAGGCGTCAGCTTATACGTCTTCTCGATAACCTGGCGAGCGGCTGCCCGATCCTCGGCCTGCTGGAAAATCTTGACAATCTTATCAGCGTTGGCCGCACCAACAATCAGCCCCTCGACGATATGCAATCGTTCCTGCGCTTTACGCAGTTCAAACTGCGTTCGCCGTGTTAATACGTCCATCTGGTGCGTATTCCAGTAATTGAGCAGTTCGATCATCCCCACCTGTTTGGGTTGTCGCGCTGCCTGCATCGGCTCGCCAAAGAGAAACACCATCTGGAATGAAAGGGCAATTTGCAGGTCTGTTTCGGCGAAGAGTTGCGAGAGCGCCTGTGCGGCATCGGCATCTTTACGCAGCTCCAGCACAATGCGCATCCCCTTCTCTGTATCACTTTCATCGCGCACATCAGGCAATAGGCCCTCCAACTTACGGGCGTTGATCGCTTTTACAATAGAGGCCTTGACCTTATCTCTCCCTATAGGAGGAATCTGCGTAACGATGAGCGAGCGACTGCGTGGAGTATCTTCCAGCCGTACCTCTGCACGTACGATGATGCGTCCCTTGCCAGTGGCAAAATAGTCTTTTATGCCGTCAACGCCGATGATTCTCCCCCCCTGGCAAAAATCTGGCCCTTGTATATACCTCATGAGCTGCTTGACATCCATGGTCGGTTGATCAAGCAAAGCGACACATGCCCGCAATACCTCAACGAGGTTATGCGGCGGAATATTGGTGGAGAGGCCAACAGCGATGCCGCTTGATGGATTGACAATCGGTGGAATCCTGCCTGGCAGGTAATCCGGCTCCAACACTCTCGGATCTTGTTTATAGGTCGGATGCTGGGGAACAGTGTCGCTCTCCATATCGGCCATCAACGCTTCAGTCAGTGGAGAGAGGCGCATCTCTGTGTAGCGGTAGGCGGCAGGAGCATCGCCATCCTCGCTGCCCATGTTTCCCTGCCCCTCAATTAAGGGATAGCGCAGGGTAAAAGGTTGTGCCATACGTACAGCCGCATCATATACCGAGGTGTCGCCATGTGGATGATAGTTACCCAAAATCAGGCCAACCACCTCTGCGCTTTTAACAGTCGGGCGAGTGGATAGGTAACGGGCCGCTCGCATTCCCGCTAGAATGCGCCGCTGCACCGGTTTTAAACCGTCTCGTGCATCAGGAAGAGCGCGGTCGGTGACAACGGAAAGCCCATAGGTCGCGAAAGCCTGGGCCATGATAACGGAGAAATCCTCTTCGCGGATAATTCCCGTTTCTACTGTAGTGTTATTATCGGTTATACTAGCCATTTTTAGACATCCAGTTCCTTAATCTTGCGAGAGTGTTCAGCCAGAAAGACACGCCGGGCCTCAGCATTTTCATCTTCCATCAATTCCTTGACCAGCCGCGCAGCCAGTACCCCATCCTCCATGGAAACGCGTTTGAGTGTACGCCGGGTAGGGTCAAAGGTGGTATCACGCAATTCCTTCGGATTCATCTCACCAAGGCCCTTGAAGCGTTTGAACTCCAATCCCCCAGCATCTGCATGCGTCTTGATAAATTGCAGACGAGCTTCATCATCGAGCAGCCAGATGGTCTTGCCCTTGTACTTGACCGAGTACAGCGGTGGGCAGGCGATAAACACATGGCCTTGCTCAATCAGGTCACTAAATTCCTGGTGAAACAACGTGAGCAACAGGCATTGAATATGTAAGCCGTCCACATCAGCGTCAGTGGCGATAATGACGCGGTGAAACTTTAAGCGGCTAATGTCAAAAGAATCGCGCGTTCCTGTTCCTAACACATTGATGATGGTGCGGATCTCTTCATTTTCGACGATACGCCGCAAATCGGCCTTGGCGACATTGAGCGGTTTCCCTTTGAGCTTCAGAATCGCTTGAAACTCCGAAAAACGTCCCTGGCCTGCGCTGCCGCCCGCCGAGTCACCTTCCACGATAAACAATTCAGCCCGCTCAGGGTCATTGGAGTTACAACGCAAAAACTTTTTCGAGAGCGTCGTGTCGATCAGCTCGCCATTCTTCTTGTTACCGCCTCTGGCCAGCTCTTCTACTAATTGCGCCTCGTTGCGCGCTTTCTGCATCTGCATGATCTTCTTCAACCACTCTTTTCCAGCGGTTGTATTGTTCTCAAACCAGTCTTTCAGGCCCTCATCAACAACCGAGCGCACAATCCCTTCAACCGGTGCATTGTTGAGGCGATCTTTGGTCTGCCCCTGGAACTGCGGGTTTGTCAGCTTGACCGAGATCACCGCGTTCAGCCCTTGTTGGATAACTTCTGGTCGGAAGCCATCTTCTTCACGGTTTTTGATGACCTTCCATTTCAGCGCGTAGTCATGAACAACTTTTGTCAGAGCAGCCTTAAAGCCTGTTTCATGTACCCCTCCATCACGAGTGCGAACGGCATTAGCAAAACTATAGATGGTAGTCTTATAACCAGCCGTTGGCTGCAATGCCACCTCTACCTGTACACTATCCTTTTCTTTAGCTATACCAAGCACCTGCTTAAAGAGTGGGGCACTAGTACTGATGGAAAGCTCTCGCACATAATCCGGTAAACCGTCACGAGAATAGAACGTACGGCTCACTTGCTTATTTTCAGCATCATCCCAGGCATCCAGGTGGAAAGTAACGCCACCATTCAGGAATGCCGCTGCCTTCAGGCGGCTATCGATGGCCTCCAGAGGATAGTAAGCCTCGTCGTCAAAGATCGAACGGTCATATAACCACCGTAGTTGCGTTCCATGCAACTTTGGGTCACATGGAACTATATGATGTGGCAGCGCTATCCCACGACTGAATATTTGCGTGAACTTCTGACCATCCTTCCAGATCGTCAATTCTAGTTTCTCGGAAAGAGCGTTAATTACCGTTGCGCCTACACCATGTAGGCCTCCCGCCGTCTTATATGCACCTTCGGAAAACTTACCGCCCGAGTGAGGGACCGTCAGAATGACGGTAGCCGCAGGTAAGTAGTCACCCTGGTACAACATGGGGTCAAAGGGCATTCCTCTAGCCTCGTCCCTCACCGTGACCCAGCCTTCCCGATCAATATTCATCCAGATATGCTTACCATATCCCGCGACCGCTTCATCTACGGCGTTGTCAAGAGCTTCCCAGATGAGATGGAGCAGGCCAGATGTAGAAGTTGAGCCAATGTACATTCCTGGACGATGGCGGATTGCAGCAATCCCCTCTAAGACCTGAATATCAGCAGCGCTATATGCCGCATGCTTTTTTGTTCGCGCCCCAGCTTTTTTTTCTATCGTTGCAGAACTAGATTCTCGTTTGGATACCGATTCTCTCTTGAGAGTTTCTTTTTGTTCATCTGTTTTACGCGGAGCGAAAAGTGTAAGTTGTTCCTGTACGGTGTCATGATCATCTCGTATTGTTGATAATATTTTGGAGGGACGTGACATCTACTCTGATACCTCTCTTTAATTGCATGTACTGTTCCCTCAGCATACAGCCTTCATTCATAAAAGTCAAGAGAAATTTCGGTCAAATGTTCTAGCAATTCATAAATTCATTTTGCCCATGCCAATCAGCTCAAATGCAACAAAATCATAGATCAAGGCGTAATAATATCGATAGATATGAAGCCAAAACTACTAGAAGTTGCATAACATTATCTTTGAGGTATTATACTTAAAACTACAGAGTAAATACGAAACAATCTGTGAGAAAAAT
>CATPCK010000108.1 GCA_955652655.1 uncultured Ktedonobacteraceae bacterium
TACCTTCTTACAATGCAGTTATCAACCGAAAGAGGCCCGGTGATGAGTATTTCCATCACTCCAACTGAACGAAAACTACAGGCTATTGTCGCACCGAAACTCAGGGTTTCCCCTGAGCAGGTTCCATTGGACAAATCGTTATTAGAAGACCTGAACCTGGACTCATTTGATCTAATGACGGTCATTTTAGAAATCGAGGAAGCCTTCGCCCCGGTCACAATCTCCGACAAATCGGCCGAAGAACTCTTGACGTTGCGAGATTTGGCGGCTTACATTGATAGGGAGTTGGGCCATTCTTGACTAGTGCTGGATCGTAGGGGTCGATAAATCGGCGGTGGACGCGATAATGAGTTTTCACAAAATCATGCGGATACCGGAACATCCCCTGAGGGCCGATCAATCGGCGATGTGCACGATAAATCGGCACCTACGGTTGTCCGGATGAATTTGTCAATCTGCATAATCGGGTCCCTGCGCCGTCTTGCCAAAGGGCGCAATGAATTGCGCCCCTACAGCGGATCATCCGCCTGCAAGGCTTGCGCTTCACTCAGGTAGGACGATAGGCAGCATATGCCAGGGAAAAACATGCGTATTGCTCTTATAACGCTGGGTTCAGAGGGGGATGTGCGCCCTTTCCTTGCCCTGGGGCTGGGCTTGCAAGCTGCTGGCCATGATGTTTTACTGGTCACCCACGCTCAATTCGAATCACTCATCCGCAACCGGGGGCTTGCCTGTTTCCCAGTCGGAAACGATCCACGCGACGTGCTGGAAAACGAAATGGGGCAGACCTGGCTTGATACAGGCAACAATGCACTGCGCTTCTTCCAGCAGTTTTCCCGCATAGCGGATTCACTGATACAGCAATATATGCTAGATTGCTGGAATGCCTGTCAGGGTGCCGAAGCGATTGTGTTTTCAACTATCGGGCTTGCCGTTGGGTATCCAATTGCTGAAAAACTGGGAGTGCCCTTCGGTATGGCCGCTCCCTATCCCTTGACCCCTACACGTGCTTTTCGCAGCCCGTATTTTCCTGCGGGGCGCAATAAATTGGGCCCCTACAGCGGCTTTTACAACTACCTGACCCACGTTTTGTCCATGCAAATCTTCTGGCAACTCGTGCGACCGGCAGTGAATAAAGCACGGCGAGAGGTTCTGAATTTACCATCTCTTTCTCCAAACTGGCCCCTCAGTGAGATGCGCCAGGGACGTATTACCTTTCTTTACTGCTATAGTCCCAGTATTGTCCCCCCTGCACCCGATTGGAGCAGTTGGAACCACGTCACAGGTTATTGGTTTCTAGATCGCCAGGCAGAATGGCAACCTCCATCTGAACTGGTGGATTTCCTGGCATCGGGCCCAGCCCCGGTTTATGTCGGCTTTGGCAGCATGAATAGCCGCAATCCGGAAGAGGTGACGGAATTGGTACTGCAAGCGCTGGCACGTTCGAAGCAACGCGGAATCTTGCTGACAGGCTGGGGAGGCTTGAGTAATGCCGATTTGCCTGATAATATTTTCAAGATCGACTCAATTCCTCACGATTGGCTTTTCCCACAAATGGCAGCGGTTGTACATCACGGGGGTTCCGGCACAACGGCGGCAAGTATGCGCGCAGGTATCCCCAGCGTTGTTATCCCCTTTTTTGGCGATCAGCACTTCTGGGGACAACGCATTTTTGAATTGGGTGCCGGGCCAAGACCTATTCCCCGGAAGCGGCTATCAGTGGAGCAATTAGCTGCCGCCATTCAAGCCGCAACCTGCGACGAGGTTATGTGCGCGCGGTCATCTGCCTTAGGTGAGTGTATCCGGAAGGAGGATGGAGTGACGCAAGCAGTCGAGGTCTTGCATCGTCACTTACACATCACTGTGTGATAATTGATCGTTTTGCGGAACGCAGCGGCCTGGCAGCAGGTCATCACATGGGCGGAGGTTACCTCTATGGAAAACAGGCGACTACCCCTTGCCAATACAATAGTGGTGACGGGAGCATCTAGCGGGATCGGTAAGGCATGTGCCTTGCAGCTGGACAAATTGGGGTTTCGGGTTTTCGCTGGCGTGCGCCGGGAGATGGATAGTGACGCTTTGCGGCTCGAGGCTTCAGCCACGCTTACCCCCATTTTGCTCGATATCACCGATGCAGCCTCGATCACCTCTGCCGTAGATATTGTAACCACTGCTATCGGAGAGATCGGCCTGGCAGGCATCATCAATAACGCCGGTATCGCTGTAGCAGGCCCGCTTGAATTTCTACCGGTTAGCGAGATTCGTAAGCAGCTCGAGGTCAATGTGATCGGACAAATTGCGGTCACACAGGCATTTCTCCCCCTCCTGCGCCAGGGTCAGGGCCGCGTTATCAATATCGGATCGCTCGGTGGCAGAATTGCTATGCCTTTTATAGGCCCATATAGTGCAGCGAAGTTTGCAATGGAGGCCCTCACGGATGCCCTTCGCATGGAACTTCGTCCCTGGCACATCCACGTATCCATCGTCGAACCTGGCTTTATTGCCACTCCGATCTGGGAAAAGTCAAAAGAGGTAGCAGGCACCATCTTCAATAATTTACCGCGCCAGGCTGATCATATGTATGGCACGATCATTCCCGGCGTACGCGAAACGTATTCCCATGCAGGTAGAACTGGAACACCTGCCGAGGAGGTAGCAAGAGTCATTATACAGGCACTCACAGCAGCAAGGCCGAAGACACGCTACATAGTCGGGAGGGGTGCAAGGCTCGGAACGAGTATCCTGGAACGCTTGCCTGATAAACTACGTGACGCCCTCATCACCTGGTGGCTAACGAGATGACCCGTCCAATGATGGTGGCAAGCAAGACCAACGTCAAAAGATGCCGGCATGCTGATGAACACATGCGGCATCTGAGCTAGCGGGGCGCAATAAATTGGGCCACTACAGTTTATACTCGCTCTTCCAATGCAGTTTTTGGCTGCTCCATCTGCTTGAGCCACGTGCCAAGCTTGAGTAGCAGCACACCGAGTTTACCGGCGAGGTACCTGCTTAGACCTGGTTTTCGCGGCAGTTGAGCTAGCAACTGTCTCACCTCCATCTCGTGGCGAAGATCCTGGCGATGCATTTCAAGCGCCTTCTCATACAGGTACAGGTTGGGGACCATGGGGTTGCCTCCTCTCTCAGAGAGTTTTATCTAGTTCTCCTCATCTCAGGTGTTTCATATGTCGCTTGTTCTGCTGCATACGCGATTGATTTTTCTCCTTTGAGCTGCCCACGTATACATCAGTCCGTTGATTCCTCTGGCGTCGTTCGTTGTCCAGCGTCGATCGAGTTCACCTCACCTGCCAGTAACCGTTCAATGATGGTGTATCTCACTCGAGCAATTTCCTGCAGCGAATTGAACTCCTGGGGGTACAAACAAATGATATCCCCGGGTTGGAGGCCACAGCAGAAGAGCAAGTACGCTGCGCGCTGTTCGCGCTCGCTGGGAAGCAGTTTGCATATGCTTTTCCAGCACACTTGATCTCCCTCACCGGCCTTCTCCTCCAGGCCTTGCTTCTCAACGGGGTCCAGAGATGGGATCATCTCTGAGTGTGCATGTGCTCGCAGGGCATCTAGAATGACGCCATTGAGGCTGACACGCAAGTATTGCAAGGCCGTTGAAGGCCGATCCAATGCCGCTTCCTGCGCTACGGCCGCCTGCCAGAACTGCTCACAAGCTCGCGTCACATAATACGCTTCGGTCTCCACTTGATATGCTAGCTCCTTGCGGGGATGAGAGCCTATCAAGGTTCGTACCAGCTGGCGGAGATGGTACAGGAGTGCTTCACGAGCAGCGTCATCACGCTGCACGGTAGCACGGCACAACAACTCCTTCCAGTACTGTTCACTATGGGCCTCCCCACTAGCAGCGGCGTTGATCTCACGCGAGCACTGCGCTACGAGAGCTTCCAGGCTCATATTCGTTGGATATTTCTCCATTTCGATGCTCATTGTGCTTCATCTTCCCTTCTCTCCGGCCGATGCACTTCGTTTGTGCGCCGGAGTAAGGACAATAAAAAAAACCGTGGGACTGCAGATGGCTGCCAGTGCCCACGGCTGAGGAAGTCGCTTCCCCTGTTCTTTTGTATCCTCAACAAGGTGGAATTCCTCCGGAGATAGGCACACGCATACCAGGTGCAATGCTGAAGGCGGCCAACAGGACACGCACGCGTCCAGCGTCACAGGGTAGACCAGGGGACATTGCACAGATGCCAACTGCATTTTCATAGAGCCCATAGGGCAGTTCGAAGTATTGCCTTGTCATTGGGCGCCATCTCCTTTCGTGATTAGTGTGCTTTGAGCGCTGCTCATCCTCTGAGAAAGATCTCGAGA
>CATPCK010000109.1 GCA_955652655.1 uncultured Ktedonobacteraceae bacterium
ACCAGAGCAATGTGCTCTGGCGATTGGGGAACGCACTCAACCTTTTATTGGTGCGATTGCGTAAAGCGTTGCAAACCGAGCAAGAGAATAAGCGGCTACGAGGAGAAATAGTTCGCTTAAATATGACATTATTTGAGGAGAAAAGGACGAATCAACACAGAATCTGGCGGGCGAGCCAGCAAAATCAGCATGGGGGAGGTCCTCAGCCTGAGTGAGAGCGCATATGTCGTGAGGAAGGCCCTCTGTGTAATAAAGCATGTAGCAATACCGCCGGTTAGTAGCAAGAACTATGGTCGATCTTGTCCAAAGGGGCGAACAGGTCGATATCGTCCGAAGGGCGAACATAAGGTGGGAGGCCATGGCGGGGGCAAGCCCCGCCACTACATTTCAGTCAGCGAGACGAGAGAACATCGCTCCGCTCCCGCCCTTGAGCAGGGAGCAATATGCCTAGCTCTCGCAAATGGAGGTAGAAGTACAGTGCGAGGCCAAGCCAGCCCCCACCGAACAGGTAGCCACCCAGCACATCTGTAGCCCAGTGATCGCCCAGGTAAACGCGAGCGGGACCTGTAAACACCACAAACGCTGCAGGAATACTCAACAGCGCTCTTCTCCCTGGCTGGCGCTTGTTCTTAGAGAGCAACCCAAGCGCGAACAGCCAGCCCCACAAACATATGGATGAGGCCGTGTGCCCGCTTGGAAAGCTCTTCCCCTTCGATTGCTTGGTGACCTGCACAAGCGGGGGATGGGGACGCGGACGATGAACCACTTGCTTGATGACGGTTCCTCCCAACACATTTATCCAACAGCTAGCCAGGGTCATCACCGCTTCTAAACGGAGACGCATCTTCCACAAGACGGCAGCCACCGGGAAGGCCAGCAGGTTCAAGAAGACAGCGGAACCCGTCAGGGTATTCACAACGAGTACAACGGAGCGCATGAAAGACGGCTGTTTCTTCTGTACAAGGTGTGTCACGGCAACTTCGACAAGAGGCTGCCGGTGCTTGTGCCCCCACCAGGCAAGAGGAACAAAAAGCGTAAACTGCAATGCCGAACTCATTAGCAGGATGCGATCACGTCTCATTGTCTTTTCCTTCTGAAATCGTACACGCTTGACCGACAGGAGGAGATCAGCACTCCTTCAAGATAGGCTCTACTGGTAACACTACTGTTCCTGGCCTTTCGTTTCACTTGCCGATTCAATTCCTGGCAGGCATCAGCAGGAACACAATCACACCAGTAAAAGATTCCTTCTAACTAATGGCAGCAAAGCGTTGGTGAAGCTGGGAGGTCCGTCTCTGGTTTGTGCCGGATTTTTGCCTACACGACGGAACTCTCGGGTCTGAAACGGAAGGACAGGGTAAAGCGTGCAGTAGGAAGGGGGACTACCCCTTCTAAAGAAACGTACCTGTTCTCGTTTCATTGCCTTTGAGAGAGAGCCTATGTCAACCAGCGTTCACGAACCTAAGACACATCCAAAACAACACGACAAAGCATCTTCGGGTGCCGTGCAGGCCGTTGAGAAAGAGATGAAGCCTCTGCAGGCCTTGCTGCGAAAATTCAACAATGACTGGTCGATGACCTTGTCGGCGGCGCTGGCCTATAGTTTACTGCTGGCAACCTTCCCTATACTCGTCGCACTGCTCGCTGTCCTTGGCTTGCTTCTAGGCGCTTTCGGCCATAATGCAACCGGGTTTGTGCTGCAAGCGCTCACAAATGCCCTTCCCAAAGAAATAAACACTGCAAGCATCGTCCAGGGAGTCGAGCAAAACCTGGAGCGCTCCTCTGTTTTGTTAAGTATTATTGCGGTGCTCACCGCTATTTTTGGTGGTTCCCGGCTCTTTATTCTGCTGGAAACCTGCTTTTGTATTATCTATCGAGTCCGTCCACGCACGATGATCCGCCAAAACTTGATGGCGATCGGGATGCTCCTGGTCTTTATCATCCTCGTTCCCATCATGGTCTTCGCGGGGAGCATACCCGCGCTCGCCTTTTCCCTATTGCAGAACACCCCGCTTGGCCGCAATGCTCTGCTGGCAAGTGCGGCCGGGTTTCTTGGTGGACTCATCGCCTCCTTCATCTTGTTCGAGTTCATCTACGTCGTGGTGCCTAACCTGCATATTCGTCTTCGTCACGGCTGGCTAGGAGCAGCGGTGGCGGCGGTCGCCCTGCAAATTTATCTGCTCCTGTTTCCCCTGTACGCCTCCCATTTTCTCAACGGGCTGGCTGGAGCTATCGGGTTGGCTGCTATTCTCATCGTCTTCTTCTACTACTTTGCCGTGATTCTGATCCTGGGGGCAGAAATCAATGCCTTCTTTGCGGAAGGAGTCCGGCCGATTCCCAACGATTTAGCGACGTTTGTGAGCACGATGGCTGGCAGATTGAATGAGGATATCCCGGAGGATGAGGCCGAGGCGCATGTGAATCCGAAACCCACGGAAGTGAAAGACAAGGAGCACGCTGTAGAGTACGTGACCCAAACACAAGAACCAGATGTGCCGGAACGGGTGGCACAAGATCCAGAGGTGCAGGACAGCGTGCTCAAGAGGAAGGGACGGGAGACCAGCAATGCTCCCAGGAGCAACGAAGATCGAAGCAATTCTTCCTCCACTCAGAAGGTGGAGCAGTCCCACACGACGAAGGTTGCTGAATCCTCCTCACGAAAATCTTCTGATCGAGGCGCTATTGTTGGGGCCATTGTGGGAGCGGCACTGGTGTTTATGGTAGACGTTTTGCGTCTGCGCCGCAAATAACTTTCCCCGATTCAGGGAGCCTTACAGCTTCAACGGGTGTATGAAAGAGTTGGTGGGGTGCGAGCGTTAAGGAAGGTGGAGGGCCGATCAAGCGGCTGTGGGCGCGGTGAACCGGCCCCTACGTTATCCTCTCCTGTTTTTGGGTTGCCTACAAACAATTCATAACACCGCAGTAACCATATTCTTTTGACACAAAAGTTGAGATAGTGTATAGTTTTTGAAACAATAGTTAGCAAAAGATGCACATTATAGTGGGGTGTCAAAAGGAGATCAAAAGGGTAAAGCTGCCGTGTATGCTCATAGTCTAAAGCAACGTCCTATAGCAAAGCTGTTGAAACGCCTTAATATAGACAAATATGGGCTGTTTGCCCTGCTGATCATAACGCTTGCCGTTTGTCTGCGCCTTCTGTTGGCAGCTTTGGGTTGGCCGACGACCAATAGTGATGAGGGTACAATAGGCCTCATGGCCCGCCATATCGCTTATAATGGGGAACATCCCGTTGTATTTTATAGTCGAGACTATTTGGGTGCATTGGAGGCCTATCTTGGCGCGGCGTTCTTTCGTCTCTTCGGTCCTTCGCTCTTTACCTTGCGGCTCGGCATAATTCTCCTTGATGCCCTGTTCTTTGCCAGTATGTACCTGCTGACAAGCTTGCTCTACACAAAAAAGTTGGCTTTGTTCGTGCTGGTTCTGCTGGGTTTGGGATCAAGCGCCATGTTTTTGCGCGAGCTGTACGCAACCGGTGGCTCAACTCAAACCCTCCTGTTTGGTACGCTAGCGCTTCTGCTGGCTGCCTGGCTTGCACTCACCTACCGCCAGAATCTACCTCGCGGCAGGCGGTGGTTGCGTTTTGCCGGCTATGCTGGCTGGGGACTGGTGGTGGGACTCGCTATATGGTCGGACCTGGTTGTACTGCCAGTGCTCATGATGGCCAGTCTGCTGCTGCTGTTCTGCTGGCGTGACCTGCGCTCGCTGGCGCCGCTGTGCCTGTTAGCAGGCTTTATTTTCGGTGTGTTTCCCCTGATTGTCTACAATCTTCAGGCAGCACCCGGTCAAGACTCATTATCCATGATTATTGGTCTCTTTCGAGGTGGAAAGAGTATGAGTTCAGCTCACACGTTGCCACAACTCATACGAGGGATAGAAGCGACAATGGACATGAGTCTCCCCACTGCTACAGGGGATCCATTCTGCCAGGTTGCGGCGGTGGATTACGCCAGTGATGCTAGTCCGCACGCCCTTCAATGCATCATTCTGCATACTGGTTGGAGCACGGGTTATATTATCCTCTGGACGCTGGCTGTCTCGCTAACGGTAAGGGCGCTCTGGAAGTTACGCGCCCGTATGCAAGCAGGTTCTCCCGAGCGGAGACAGGAAATTGTCCTGCACTTCGCCAGGCTCTGCTTACTCGCCAACGCAGCTATAGCCCTGGTTAGCTATGCAGCGAGTTCAGGACCGCAGGATGCACCACATAGTCATGCACGCTACCTGCTAACTTTGCTCATCGTTACGCCCGCGCTCGTCTGGCCGGTCTGGAGCGCTGCCAGTAAACCATTGGTAAAAGAGACGCCGGAACGACGATTTGCACGTTCAAGGGCAGCGGTCATCCTCAATCGAAGCATCCTCCTGCTCATCGCTATGCTGTTTCTCATGGGAACTATCAGCATAACAAGCGATCTTCCCTCCTCTCAGCAGGCTAACCAGCAACAGGATGAGCTCATTGCCAGGCTTGAACAAGTGGGTGCCACGCACATTTACTCTGATTTCTGGACGTGCAATCGCATCATCTTTGTGAGCCAGGAAAAAATCATCTGCGGCGTCTCCGACAGCACCCTGATACCGAGCCATAACTACTATCCTCCCTATTACACAATCGTACATGCTGATCTCCATTCGGCTTATGTATACACGTATGATATATTTCAGAAAACGGATCTTCTACGCAAGGCTGATCGCTTAGGACATGGTTTCCGGCGTTTCGTCTTTGATGGCTATATCATCTATCAGCCTGTGTAGATAACTCTGCCGTTAGAGGTAACGCTTATGTGTAGAAACATCAAGACGCTCTTCAACTTCGAACCGCCTGTGACCGAGGAAGAGATTCGTGCGGCCTCATTACAATTCGTGCGAAAGGTGAGCGGTTTCAACAAGCCATCGAAAGCCAACGAAGCTGCATTCCTTGCTGCCGTTGACGAGATAGCAGCAGTCTCCAGCACCCTTCTCAGCTCGCTCGAGACGAACGCACCACCGAGGAACCGCACAGAAGAGGCTGCCAGGGCGCGAGCACGCGCTGATCAGAGGTTTTCCAGGTGAATGGGTCGCCTTATAAAATGAAGTCTTGACTTAATTAAGCCATTGCTGTATTATGTAGCTATGGATATATTTTCTGCACTCGCTGATCCTACCAGACGCACCATTCTAGAGATGCTTGCGAGGAATGGCCCATTATCTGCGACGGATATCTATGATAAATTTCATGTAAGCCCTCCAGCTATCTCACAGCATCTCAAAGTGCTGCGTGAGGCGAAGTTGGTGAG